>CALVDT010000024.1 GCA_944326385.1 uncultured Bacteroidales bacterium
AGACTGGCAAGGTTCTCAAGAAACTCGGCCTGAATTTTTAGTCGCCTCCACAATTGAAGGCGAGCCTCCGAAATATCCGGAGCCTCGCCTTCGTGTATACCGTAAATCATCGGAAGTTACAGTTTAATCCGGGCCGTCCGGGACAGGAGGGGCTTACCTCCTGTCTCCCAGATGTCTGATCTTGCTCAGGTTGAATGTCAGCCCGAAGTCGACGCTGAAATTGGCCTGTCCGTAAGGCACGCTTATCCCGATACCTTCAAGCGGCGGAGTCACATTACATAAGATATTGTCCGTACCGAGGAAGATACTGATTCCAGGGAAATCGAAACTCAGGGCGGCTCCCCACATCGAACCGTGGTTGGAGATACCGTGATTGGTCGAAAACTCGAACCACTTGACCGGATGGATATTCACGAAGAACCGGCCTTCATATTTGGAATATGCTTTTGCAAACCTGTTTGAATACAGGAATCCGGCAGAGAGTTTCTTGTAGAACGGCATCTTGTATTCGGCGCCGATATTGAGGGTGGCGGTAAGCATCTCCGACTTGCGGCCTGTCCCATCCTCCTTATACATTATCAGGAGTTTCTTCAGATCTTCTCCCAGGGCGTCTAACTGGCTGTCAATCGTGTTTTCGCTTTCTGGATCGTTGATCGCGATATTGTCGAAGCCATCGAACTCCCATGGAGTATTGTCCGTGCGTGCGGTTACGCTCTTGCCCCAGGACATGAGGCCAAGGTCGAGAAGGGCCGCAGATACGGTAAGTCCATCGATTATTTCGTACGATGCACCGAGGTCTATCGCTCCGCCATAACCGAGACCTCCGGAGAGATCATCGATGTCCTCTATAAATGAAATCCGCTCGAAATCCACCTGGTTAGTACCGGCTTTGGTGCCTACATCAACCAAACCGGCTGCATAGATGGAACCATCGGCATTGACACTCCACTTGTCTCCGTTCATGTCTATTTTCATCCTGTCCACATTGACTTCCGCATTCATGATACCCAGAAGGACCTTCACCTTGACACCGACATTGAGACGCTCGGTAATGCTGTGGGAATGGCCGATTGCCAGTTCGAGGTAGTTCCTTGTACGCACTCCGAGATTGTTGATGTCGTATGACTGCTTCTGTCCTGCATTCTTCATGAAATCGAACAGGTCGCGCGGCAGGTTCAGGGCAGTACTTGATTTCACGTTCAGGTCTACGGTAGTGAATCCGTGCTTGCCCCATGCTCCGACAGAGATGAGGTTGAGATTGGCATCTATACCGAATATGTTCTTCCTGTGGAGTTTTCCGAGAAATTCGTCGGAACTGACGGCTCCGTTCATGAATGTGGTCAGCTGACCGTTATAGGGATACAGGAATGTGCTGATTCCCACGTTGCTCCTCGTGGCAAAGCTGATATTTCCCGTTCCAAGGGAAAAATAACTCTTCGAACCTGCAAAGGCAGGATTGAGCTGATGCCTTAACTTGTAGCCTTCCGTGAAATAGGCGGAATTGGTCTGCGCAAAGCCTGCAAGGCAGAGAGCAGTGGTGAAAAACAGTATGAGATATATCTTCTTCATAACACCATTCTCCCTATAATTTGATAGTAGCTCCGGCTGAAACCTTGGCGGTAATATCAGTGAGCCGGATTCCCTGTTTGTTGTTGAGCGTCACCCCTACAGTCTCCTCGCTTGAAGTGCCCAGAATTGTGATCCTGATTCCGTCAAAGGACTTGACAGACTCCGATGTTGCCTTCATATTGACTGCAATCGGGCAAAGTGCAGGGGCTTCTGCCGACCCTGCCTTCACATCACCGGTGAGGCTGACTTCCACATCTTCCATTACATTGCCTTCCACATCTATCGGCTCTGCCTTCAGTGCAACATTGAGAGGTATGCTGTTGTGGAGGTTGAATGTGATATCCACATTTCTCAGGTCAATCTCATAGTCGGAACCTCCCTGCTCTTCACCGGAAGATTCGCCTCCGCCACCTGGACTGAGAGTTTTGTTGAGATCCTTTATATCCGTACTGTATTCGATACGAAGATCAGGACCGAATGCCATCCATGCCGAAACTCCGTATGCAACAGAGCATTCGTATGATTCTCCAGGAGGTACCGACAAATAGTTGTCTGAATCCGTGATGATGGCTATATTGCTGATGGTCAGTTTCTCCGGTACCTTCTTTATGAGGTCTGCTATTGCAGGCACCGCAATGTCGATGTCTCCTGGCTGAGGATTGTCATGCTCTCCGCGTCTCGAAACGAAGATGGATGCACCCGTCTTCGGGTTTATGATGATCGGCTCCGTCCCGGGATTCCCTTTTTCCCCGATATGGATAGGGGAGTCCAAAGTGCTTTCTTTACCGATGAAAGCATCGATATCTGCATCAATACTTGCAGCAAACGGGCTGCCGTTCTGCACATCGAGCCTTACGACAGGGTTATATACATCGAGAAGTACAGTGTTGGAAGTCAGGAATTCAGGAAGTTCTCCGACCTCTATGGTCTGGTCCTCTACGGCCTCGTTCGCATCGATCCTGATCTCGGCAGACTCTACATCAAGCCGGTCAAGAGAAATATCCATGACGACACCGATTTCAGCAGGAATTTGCTGAAAATCAAACAGGTTTACATTGATCTTACCGCTGACATCCACTGAAACGGGCTGTGATTCAGTCCCTATGATGACTCTGTTCTTGTCTCCGTCAGACACTATGCCCATTCCCTTAGGCATTTTGGTAAAGTCTATCTCCTTGATTATCAAATGAACAGACGGGCTTCTCCCGGCACCTATCCCGATTTGGCCAAAGACTGACACCTCATGTCCGTTCCTGACAGTCACACCGGTCTGGTTATCTGCAGGCGCCACTGTCATGAAATTAGGGAATGTGATAACGGTGCCCGACAGGGTAGTCGCACCATCTGACATACTGAAATTGAAATCTATGGCAGTATTGAGCTGGATTTTCCTGATATCCTTGACCTGTTCAGGAAGCTCTTCATCTATAGTGATAGGCATCTTCGTAGTTTCTGGAATATCATATTCGAAGTTTTTGCGGCCAATCTGCGCTATCAGATCCGGGCCGACCGGCATCCCGATATAATCCTTGAGGTCAGCATTGTCGTTGATATCAAGCATTACGGTAACTGTCTTAGACCGCGTTGTCCCGAGATTTATTTCAGGTATTTCAATCTTGGAGGAAAACGGTTCTTTTCCGGCGAATGAAAGATAATAGTCTCCGGTTGTCTCATCCATGACAATCATATTGTCCTCCGACTCCTCGATTTTGAGGAAATCACCGATCCCGATGAATTCCGTCGAGCCTACGGGAACGCCGATGTTCGCATCTACACCGATTGTCATGTCGATACCCTTGTTCAGGTCGTATTGCTCATTGACGCACGAAACGCCTCCGATGACCATCCCGGCCGCCAGAACCGGCAATGGCATCCTTGACAGTTTTTCAAGGTTCATAATCCAATTATTTTGAGTTAATTAAAATCCCCGCAAACTTACATATCAATTCGGGATTTCTACACCGGATTAATAAAAAAGTCAAGGCCGCATCTCAAATGCGGCCGGAAGTTGTTAACTTTAGCCGAAAAGTCTAATTTAAAAACAAATAATATGCGAGCTTGCGGCCTTGAC
>CALVDT010000025.1 GCA_944326385.1 uncultured Bacteroidales bacterium
TCGGACATTCTCATGAACCGTTCACGACTTTTCAAGGGGCGCCACCCCCATTTCTGCTCGCTCTCGAACGGCCTCCGGACGTTCTCGTGAACCGCTCACGACCTCGCTGGGGGCTCGTCGCAGGACTTCCTCCTGCTCCTTCAAGGTAGTTCGATATCTTTCAATAAATTGAAATTCATCGAACTCAGGTTAAATTATAACGTATCAAAACGGGCCGATCGACAATATCATATACCTGTCGGTATCAAAACACCTCCTGAACTCCTCTCTCAGCTCCTTGCCGGTAATACTGTCAAGCACAGATTCGTACATGTCGAGTTCGACGAGCGTCTCGGAGTTCCTGAGCTGCTTGACGAGGTAGCTTTTCCAGTTTGCGGTAGCGTCTTCCTCAAGATAGGACCTTTTGTTCACTATGAAAATCTGCTTCAGGGTATTGAGCTCTTTTTCCGGCACTTTCTTCCGCTGGAGCTCCTCTATGATGAAATCGAGTACTTCGTGGACGCGTGAAGTGTTGTTGCGGTCTACGGAAGCGTTGATGTCTATATAGAAGACGCGGTCCGGCTCGGCGGTATAGAAAAGGGAGGCATAAGGTGAATACACGAGAGACTCCTGCTCCCTGAGCACGGTGAGGAGGCGGTTCCGTATAAGATTGTTCATCAGCTTGAGTTTGAGACCGGACCTGAGTGAAGGATCATATTGGCCGAAACGGATATAGTCGAACATGGTCTGCGTCTCGTTTGCGTTAGGGAATTCCTTTTTCACCGTAACTACGGGCAGTTCGTAATGCGACGGGCCCATCATATTGGGCTGCGGCCCTTTCTGCATTCTGGAGAAAACCGGCACTGCTGCGGCAAGCAGTTCATCCACATCGAACTCACCGCAGACCACGCAAGTCATGCCGTCAGGGTTGGAGAACAGCTCCCTATACATGGCAGCAAGCCTGTCGAGGTCAAGAGTCTCCAGGTCCTCTTTGGTTATCTGCGTCCGGCGTCCGTACATATAATTCCCCATAAGACTGTCTATCTGCATGTTAAGCTGCCGCTGCACATCCTGCTTCATAAGTCTGCCCAGATACGACTCGTCTCCGAAAGTTTCAAGTTCATCCTGCCGGATCTCTTCGAATTCCTCATAATCAAGTCCCGGATGCAGCATTCTTTCATACAGCAGATTGAATGCGAGACACATCTGCGAGACCGGGGCGGAAGCTATCATGCCGTGCCAATAGGATTCTATTCCAAGGATCAGACCTATGCCATTTCCGGCAAGTATGGAATGGTAATCGTCTTCATCGATTCCTTCTATGCCTCCAAGTTCCATATATCCGGCAAGACCTTCATAATAGGCATATTGATCTTCCGGCACACGGGAAAGCCCGCCCGGTGCGAATGTCTGGATCTGTATCCGTCCTTCCCCGTCATGCGTAGGCCTCAGCACTAATCGGAAACCGTTCTGAAGGAGGACATCGGTAACGCCGATATTCCCGTAATATACCTTTCTGGCTATCATGCCCTCATCGAAAGGATGCGTCTGAAGCAGAAAACCTGGAATCTCCACCGTTTCCTTCCGCTCAGGTTCGTCAGGTACATATTCAAAAGGCATCAGATCCGCTTCCGATGCTTCTTTCATAGCTTTCTCCACATCTGAGGCGGCAATGCTGCCGGACCGGGCGGAATTGTATCTGCATGCCACCAAGGTACAGCTGTCAGCCGCTTCGAGCCATGACGACAGTATCTTCTGCAGGTCTTCGGATGAAGTCTCGCGCAGCTTCCCGGAAACATACTCCGACTGGACCGGATCAGTCACATCCACATCACCGAAAAGCACGGCATCGGCAATATTCTCGCATATCATGTATGAGCTGGCGCCCGCAGGCACATGCACACCGGCGGACTTCCGCAATTCCTCCATCTCCCCGTCCGTAAAGCCTTCATCGGCCAGACGACGGATCTCCGACATCACGCCGGTGAAAGATGACAGGACATCATCCTTCCCGTCTCCGGAAAGGGAAACCACGAAATGCTCCTTGTCTGCAAAATACCAGCTGTTCGACACCGTAGCATAGCGGTCCGTGTCATAGAGTCTTGAGGAAATCCCCTTGACGAGCATCCTGTTCCTCCCCGATTCCACACTTTCTCCGAGAGTCCTTTTCATGACAGCCTTGTGCGGCACTATAAGTTCCAGGCTCATGCTTTTCGACAGAGTGTCATCTATCGCCATGACGGTAGTGCCCGGAGCGTATTCCAGAGGGGATTCATTGAAGGCGGGAGATTTCGTGGGCTCGAGAGGGGAAAGTATCCTGCATATCCTGTTCTCCACGTCCGCAGCATCCACATCGCCCACGACTGCTACCGTAGCCCTGTCCAGAGTGTACCATGTATCATGGAAATCCCTCAGGATCTCCGGTGTGATCCTGTCGATATCCTCTTCGGTTCCAAGCGGTATCCCTTCACTGTAACGTCCGATGCCTATCTTCAGGCCATAGAATTCATCGCCTACATCATATCCGCGGAGTTCCTCCTTTATCACGCCCTTCTCCTTTTCCACTTTTGCCGGATTCAGGGTGATTGCTGTCAGCCAGTCCTTGATGATGAGCATGGCCTTGTCAATGTTTTCAGGATTGTCTGAAGGCATCGAGAACATGTAGATGGTTCTGTCATAGCCTGTAAAGGCATTGATCCCGATCCCGTACTGGACACCGAGGGATTCCAGATAGTCTACCAGTCTTCTTTTCGGGAAATGTTTCGTGCCTCCGAAAGCCATGTGCTCCAGAAAATGGGCAGCACCCCTGTTGCCGTCTGTCTCCATTACGGAACCTGTCCTGAAAATCAGCCTGAACTCTATCATACGGGACGGTGAACCGTTTTCCATGATGAAATAGCCGAGGCCGTTGTCAAGTTTGTCATGCACCATCCCGGCAGGCAGTCTGACAGGGACATCCGGACCTGTGTATAAAGAAGACTGCTCCCCGGCGCAAACCGGGAAACAGTCCATTATCATTATCATGACAGCCAATGCCGCCAATACCAGTTTAAATCTCCTCATCTTGTCAAATCCGTTTCAAAAGGACGGACAAGATAAGAAAATTATTTCAAATTCCTATTCGCTCGGAGTGTAGGTAGCCACGACTTTGGTGTAGCCGTAGTCGACATAGTTAAACAGGCAGAATGTAAACACCATTTTTTCATTTGAAATGGATGCGCTTGACTCCACCCAGTTTGCAGGCTCGAATTCCTCGGTTGCGGTTTCTTCGGTAGTATCATAACAATTCAGATAGAATGACGGAGAGTATGTAGCCGACTCATCCCAATATTGTTCGGAAGTAGCTTCGGCGCCTATCCTTCCTTCCGCCATTGCCTGCTGCTCTTTCTCATACAGCGAGAATGAATATTCAAACGGGACTATGAACAGCTTGACATCTTCCTCATAGTCATCATCGTAATAACTTTTGTCCGCTACGAATTCGACCGTACCGTCAGACTGCGGCCTTATACCGTCAAGAGACATTGAGAAAGTTTCATTGTCAGTCCATGGAACCTCTTCCATCAACACCTTGAAACACTCGAAATTCCAGTCGCTCGACCAATCCTGGTTATCATATGTACTTGCTTTCAGCTTGTCGTACATCTTTGTTTGAATGCCCATCGGATTGTAAGTCATCTTCAGGACAGGCTGCTCTGCCGTCGACTGGTCGGATAAAGTTATTTCAGTGCTCCCGGTGATTGTTTCACTCTGCATAGGATAGCCGTCCTCGGTCGGTGCAGTGTATACGGCAGTAACATTCACGATACCGATATATTTTATCAGGTCGATACCGGTAGCTACACTGTATGCCGATACTATAGCCAATTGATCATCGGTGAGCTCTGTCATGGCTGAAGACCGTACCGTCAAACTGAAATTTCCGGAAACCTGAATGTTTTCTGGAAGACCTGCCGATTCGTCAACAGCTATTTTGACGATCACGGATTCCGTTTCCGCAGGAAGTTCTCCGGCAGTTATCGCAACTGTCCCGGTCAACTCACCGGCAGGAATGGTTATCGGGTTGGTTTCAAATGAAATCAGGTTATTTTCGTCATCGAGGACCTTGAACGATATAGACAGGTCTTCTTCAAGAGCTGTTGTCAGCCTTGCAGTAAGTTCGAAAGAAACGTTTTCGACATCGTACATATAACTCGAATTCGCCTCCAGATATATGTAATTTATACCTTCATACCCGGTCTCGGGTTCTTCGCAGGAAACCATCCCCGCGAACATTGCTGCGGCCGCGCAGCACATCAAAAGAATTCTTTTCATTTGCTTTTCGTTTTTATATGGTTAAACATTCTGTCATCGACACGAATCATTCCACTACCTCATATGACCACCCAGGGTTCTGATGCCCGGCAGTGATATTCTCATTGTACCGGTACTCTGACTGCGGAATCGGGAAAAGATGCCTGTAGTCATCCACCCCGATGACAGCCGATTGCGATCCGGACCTGTCATACCTGACCACAGGTACACCCATCCTCTTCAAATCGAAAAACCTCGGCCCTTCACCGACGAATTCCTTCTGCTTCTCACCCAGAATCGCCTCCACCAAAGCATCTCCGGACAGGCCCTCTTCCAAAGGCATGCAGCCGCGTGCTTCGAGATACCTGTTCATCAGGGCCACCGCCTCATCCGGCTGATTGTCCCTGGCATATGCTTCGGCTACGGCAAAACAGACCCCTGAATAACGCAATGTATTGATATACCGCACTTCCGTATTCTCATAATACATCCGGTTGTATTTCCCGAAACACCTCACACCTTCCTGCGGCCCCTGATATTCACACCACCCCTTTCTCACATCACCGTCTTCATAAATCACTTCATCGGAAAGGCAGAAATAATCCCCGCGTTCACGGTCATAGTTCAGGTCAATATAGAATGAATCGAAAATATACGGGGCGAAAATCCGCTCCCGGCTTTCGTTTGCAGTCCAGAGATTGTCATATTCTGCGGTTGCCCATCTGTCCTCGGCTCCGGACAGAAGCGGAAGTCCGGCTGACACGACAGCTCCATAATTCCCCCTGTACAGCTCGAATTCCGCCCTCAGTGCCGCTACGGCATCCGAGCCGAAGTAATATACGGCATTTCCGGTATTCTCCACGGATGCTGCCGATGTCAGGAGAGCATCGATCTCACTGATACAGTCCCGCATGGAAGACCTTGGCAGGAAATCCAGTTCAAGTCTGTCTTTCAGGATGATTCCGTCTTTGTCCAGATTCTCTTCAGCATAGCGCGGTGCATAGATTCTGAGCAGGTCGAAATAGCAGTACGCCTTCAGTGCCAGAGCCTCGCTGCGCACTTTCTCCAGCTCTGCGATATCCTCCCCGCCTTCCGTCACCACTTCATCCAGACGTGTCAGCAAGGTGTTCAGATATGCCACAGTCATGTAATAATCCGTCCACAACAGGGATGACAGATTGGTTATGGCGTTGTCCTGCCAGTTGTAAAGATTCTCCAGTTCCGCGGAGGCAGACGAGAAGTTGGTCGGTTTGAAGTCATCGCTCATGACGGCGAATTCCACCTGATACCGTGGCAAGGAATTGTAGGCTGCAGCCAGAAGCTCACGGGCCATGTCCACGGTAGTTATTTCCGTGAACTGATTCTCAAGCTTGATGTCGAGGCAGCTGTTCAGCGCAGGCAGCATGCACAACAGGAATATTATGTTTTTTCTCATTTTCGGATTCATTTAAAATGACAGACTGAGACTGACGGTATAAACAGGCTGCTGCGCCCCCACGAGAGAACCCGACTCAGGGTCTGATTCCTTGTAACGGGTGAGAGTGAACAGGTTGGAGGCCTGGAAGGCTATGTTCCCGTACTTGAAGAAGTTCCCTGTCTTCTGCAAAAGCCTCTGCGGGAACCTGTAGCGCACGGAAAGCATCGACAATCTCAGATAATCGCTGCTGCCCACGGTCCTGCTGTTCGGATACAGTGTCAGGTTCTCCAGCGATGCGGTTTCGGTATACGGGGAATTGTATATCTTGTCCTGGTCTCCTTTTTTGAACCACATGTTCTCCACCTGGCCACGCACCGCATTCTTGTTCGCATCATCCACGTCCCTGACATAGGAGAACGCGTAAGCCTTTATTCCACCGAACACATAATAGAAGTCGGCATCGAATTCGAAGTTCCTGTATGTAAAGCTGAGGTTTATGGTACCGCTGTAAGGAGGTACGCCATGCCCGAGAGCCACCATATCCTCCCTTTCAAGCTTGCCTGATGCAGGAATCTCGCTGCCGTCGGCCTTCCGGAATGTAGGGAAACCTGTCATCGGATCGATTCCGTTCGATATCGGGCCGTATATTATGTCGTAAGCCTTTCCGACCTCGAAATCAGGCACCAGTGAATATTCGCTGGTGTAAAGCCTGTCCCCGTCATAGAGGTCCAGGACCTTGTTCCTGTTGTAGGCTATGGAGAAACGCAGGTTCAGCCTCGTTTCATCCATATCCAGAAGTGTGGCCGACAGGGCAGCCTCGATACCGGAATTGCTCAGTACTCCGATATTCCTCCGCATGGACGTGAATCCGTTCGATGACGGCACAGGTACATCCAGGAGTGCATCTTCGGTGACTCTGTTGTACCAGCCTATATCCATCGACAGCCTGTTCCAGAATCCTATGGACACTCCTGCTTCCGTGGAGATGGTCTGCTCCGGTTTCAGGGAATCGTTGTAAAGGGCCATCAGTTCGAGAAGACGGCGGTCGCCATAGCTGTCATCCAGATACTGGAAGGTGGCCACGGCCAAAGACGGAGAGACTCCGGCGAGGCTGGCTGTACGTCCGTATGATGCCTTGAAGCGCAGTGCCGATATCGGATTCCAGTCCTTGAAATAGCTCTTCACGTTCCACCCCGCTCCCACAGCCCAGGCTGCATTCCATCTCTTGTCCTTCGGAAGGATGGAGGATGCATCGGCCTTGTATGTCCCGAACAGATCATAGGTTCCGTCGAACGTATAGCCGGCCAGGGCGCCTATACCTATCTGGGCCGTCTTTTCCTTCAGGTTCGACGTACTGACTTTCCTGTTGCCTTCTATGGACTGGTTTATGGCAGCGGCGGAATTCAGCAGCCCCACACCATAACCGGTTATCGACATGTTGTCTATGTCATCCATATAATAGTCTGTGTTTGCACCGAGAGTTACATCATGCTTCCCGAAAGTCCTGTTCCAGGTCACACGGATATTGTAGCTGACATTCGTATTCACATTCTTTGCCTTGGACAGCCGGCCCCGTTCTATCTCATCCGCCCCGCTCTGCTGCTCGGAATATGCGGTGGACGGCGTGAAATCCTGGGATTCGGACAGGACCATGTCAAGTCCGACCACGGCATCCACGTCAAGACCTTTGAGCGGAGTCAGGTTTATACTGGCGGTAGTGCCGAAACGTTTTTCCGTAGACACCTTTTCATATTGGTAGAAAAGGTCATCGTATGTCCTGTTCGGGTACGACCAGAGCTCTCCGCTTGTCTTGCTCTCATACGGATTGAGTTCGTAGATCAGTGATGTCGGGGAGAATTCGGAACTGTTCGGGCTGTCAGCCTTGGAGTATCCCCCGTTTACACTGAGGGAGACATAGCCTATGTTCCCTATTGCCTGGTCGAGGCTTATCCTTCCCGTGAAACGGCTCACGTCATTGCCTGGAATCTGACCGCCCTGATAACTGTAGTTTGCCGAAGCGTAATAGGAAGTCTTGCTGTTCCCTCCGCGGACACTGAGATTGTGCCTCTGGTAGAAGTCATTCCTGAGGAGTTCCTTGAACCAGTCGGTATTTGTCTTGCGCAGTTCATTCAGTTTTGCCTGTCCTTCCGCTATGAGCTCATCGATATTTGCCGCCCCAGGATTCTGCTCCCTGATATATTCCTCGCTGTAGATATAACCGGGAGTGGAAGGATTCCGGAGCCGTCTTTCAAGCTCGAGTTTCTCATCGGTATCCATCATCAGCACACCCCGGCGTCCTCTTGTGGTGACACCTGCATTGAAATTATAAGTGACAAGAGCCTCGCCGGTCGTTCCGCGGACCGATGTGATCTCTATCACACCGTTAGAGGCCTTGGTCCCGTAAAGGGCGCAGGCCACTGCATCCTTCAGCACCTTTATATCTGCTATGTCGAGAGGGTTCAGGGTCATGAAGGCATCCGAGGATATGACCTGGCCGTCAAGGACGAAAAGGGGTTCGTTGGCGGCATCGCCTTCACGGAATGAAGAGTTTCCCCTGATCCTGATTTCCGGCTTCGTGCCGAGGTCTCCGCGGTTCGTGACCACCAGGCCGGGAGCAGTTCCCTGAAGGGCTACGGACATGTCTACCATAGGCTTGTCCTGCAGCCTCTTCACATCCACCACCGTAATCACGCCGGACTTGGACCTGATATCCAGATCATTGATATTCTGCTTTCCCGTGACGACGGCTCCATCCATCATGTTGGAGTCTTCCTCCATGATCACCGTTATTTCCTTCTGGCCCGTATAGGCAATTGTCTGCGATTTCATCCCCAGGAAAGAGACCTCGATAAGGATATCCTGCCTCTGTGGCAATTCTATGGAGAAATATCCGTTCCCGTCAGTAGAGGTCCCGAATCCGGTATCTCCGCGCACGAACACATTCGCACCGGCGAGAGGCTCGTCCCAGACGTCCACCACACGGCCGGCAAGCACACGCTGCGTATTCTGGGCGGAAACTGAAATTGCAAGGAATGCAGCAAGGAAAGACACTGCAAAATGTACCAATTTCATAGGCATATTGTTAAATCCGTTTATAAAATATAGGGGAGTAATTTTCAAATATATGGATTTACGGCTAAAAGACAAAAAAACGGCCGTAAAAAATGGAAAAATGGAAAATGGAATCACCTTATTTCTGCCGCCGTTCCTGACGACGCTCCTGCTGCCTGCCGTATCGGTCGAGATATTTCTGCAGCATTTCCGCATCCTTCCTGGCCTGGGTCTGAGCCTGACGCAATGCCTTGCGTTTCTTCTCCCTGAGTTTGGCAGCCTTTCTGTCGATTTTCGCCTGTTCCCGATCCGCATCGGCCTTGTCCTTGGCCTCCCACCTTGCATCCCGGGCTGCGATACGCTCCTTGCGTTTCTGCTCTCTCTCCGCCTTTTTCCTTTCCCTGATCTGCTCCTTTGTCAACACTATGGACGGATCATTCAAGGCGGCAATGGAGTCAGCCCTGGCTATGCTGTCTGCCACCGCCACGGAATCAGCCGCAGCCTTCAGACTGTCGACACGTGCAAGGGAATCAAGACGGACATTCTCAAGGGAATCGAGCCGCGCTATGGACAAGGAATCCTTTATCTCCTGCCGGCGTATCTCTTCCGCCTTCTCCTGCCGCTGGCGCTCTACCGACCTGACATGGTTCAGGGAATCCCTGACTGCAATCTGGAGATATATGTCATCTATATACCCCGGGAAATAGAGATTTGTCTGCGCGTAACGCGCCCTCGGGCGTGCATTGTACCTCGTCCGCTCCGACGGCCTCAGATCAAGGGAAGTTACGGCATGGCGGTCTTCCGGACGGCGGTCGGGGAGCCAGTTGAAACCTTTGAGCAGCCTGTCTTCCTCCGACATCTGCACCACTGGATACGCATCGCTCACCGCAGTATCGAAATAATATATCCTGTTGATGTTTCCGTCCTTGAATACGGCCGAGAGCATCTTGGAATCTTTCTTGTTCACAGTGGCAAGTTCATCGTTCTCCTCTATATAGAACAATGCCGCCGCTCCGCCGAGGGCGTCAAAACGGCTCAGTTCGCCTTCACCGGAGAAATATGCCATCATCTCGGCCCCTTTTATCTGGTCATAATGGGTGGAGTCTTCCTGGATATGGATGAAAGAGTTCGACATGAGGCTGGCCTTCTCCATGGCGTTATTCCTCACGACGACAAAGATACTGTCCGCGTTGTACTGCTGCGTCACTTCGTTCCATATCACCGGTTCCTTGAAAAGCCTTGCCAGTGAATCCAGATCCGAATACAGCAGTGAATCGCAGACCACCTGCATGCTGTTCCTATAGATCCGGACATTCCTCAGAGCCACTACAAATCCTATCTTCGTAGTGTCAAGCGGCGGCTCTGCGACGGAATCAGGAAGGGCGAGCGAATCGGCAAAAGCAAGAGAGTCCATGACTGCAAGCGAATCAGGCACAACAGCGGAATCCGCCACGGCAACGGTATCGGCCGGAGCAGGCAAGGTACCCGATGGCACCGCAGCCTTCAGCGAAGCCAGGGAATCCGCCTCGGCCTTTGCCTTCGCCTGCATGGCCGCCATCTGAGCCTGCTTGTTCGGATCATTCGCGGCCTCTTCCGCCGCCTTCTTTGCAGCCTCCTCGGCGGCCTTTCTGCGGAACTCCGTAACCGGGTCGATATCAAGAGTCTGCTTGCGGGTCACAGCCTGCGCCACCGTAAGGGAATCGATCTCGAACATCTGCTTCGTATAATGTATCAGGGTATCAGCCCCGAAATAGACCGTATCCGGCTTCTCCTGCTCCTTGGTCACGGTGATCACGGCCGGTTCCCTTGTCAATGTCACAGTGGCTATGGAGTCGACATAATCCAGCCTTCCGGCAAGAGCATAGACATTGCGCGTGGTATCATTCAGCTGCACATTCCCGAGCATCTCTATATCGGATGTATTCCTGTTGAAATAGAGAGAATCGCACCAGGCCTCCTGTGTATCCGACATCAGATGCACCTGTCGGCTGAAAAAGAAAAGTTCCCGTCCTCTGTCGTACCAGCCGGACTCCGAAGAAAGCATGTTCTCGTCTTTCCAGGCATTGGTCCCCGAGCCGAACGTGGCGAGAGAAGTCTCTGACTGGTATTTCAGGGTATTGGTCTTTATGAAGATCGAATCCGTGAACATGTTCACGTCCGTCACGAAGTCGAAAGTCTTTATCTTGGAATCATATGTACCCTGGCTGCTCTCTATTATCTGGCCGTCCTTGTCCCGCATGGAGCCGCCGCGGAAGAATACGGCCACACTGTCTTTTGTGTTGTAATCCAGGAATTTTGTCCTCAGGGTATTGTTGTCCTTGTCCTGCAGCTGCACCACGTCCCCCCGGAATTCCGCAAGGTCGGTGTCGATGTAATATTTCATCTTCTCGCTGCGGAGGACCGTCTGGTCCTGGATTATCTGGACATTCCCTACGGCATCTATGATACGTGTGTCCACATTCCAGAGAGCAGTGTCGCACAGAAGGTATGTATTGTTGTGGAAAAACCTTGCAGGTCCTGTTATCTTCCTGTAGCTCATCCCGTCTATTTCCAGCAGCTGTGCACTTTTGCCGCTCAGAAGACGCACAAGGCTGTCTTCCGGCTCGTCTTCAGCCTCCTGGGCACGAAGTCCGGGAGAAAAGACAGCCATGGCTGCAAAGGCAAGTAGCACAAGACTGGAAATATGCTTCATGGTCACTCCGATGTCCTTATTCTGGAAGCCCATTCCTCATGGGTGAAAGGGCAGTCCTTGAATATCGGGTCTATGACGATGTACGTCTCCCCTATCTTTTCCTTAATGAACTGGTCTATAGCCTCCATCGCCCTCTCGTTCTGCGCCTGTTCCATAAGCAGGTTATAGTCTTCGGAGAATGAGGCGGTATGGGCAGGCAATATCCTGTCCACCTTGATTATCTTATAGACCGTATTGCCTGAACGGCCCTCATTGTCCCTCGACTCGAACGGTGCCGATATCTCGCCTTCCTTGAGGTCCTTTATGGCATTGTAGTCCTCCGGCTTCAGCTGGTCGATCTCGAAATAGGAAGAGCCGGTATTCGGATCTGCCATCTGTCCTCCGTTCGTCCTTGTGGCCGGATCCTGGGAATAGAACCGGGCGGCAAGGTCGAATGATACGGCCCCGTTCTGCAACTCGGTCTTCAGGCTGTCAAGTGTGGCGAAAGCCTTTGTCCTGTCGGACTCGGTATATTCAGGTTTCAGAAGGATATGTCTGGCATTGAACATATCCCCTTTCTTCTCAAGCACTTCGATGATGTGGAAACCGTCCGGAGTCTCGACTATCTGAGAGACGATGCCGGGTTTCAACGCCATGGCAGCATCCGAAAAAGCCGGCCAGAACACGGACTTGGACGCCATTCCCAGTTCACCGCCCTTTCTTGCGCTGCCCGGATCCTGGGAATATATCCTGGCGAGCACGGAGAATTTCTCCCCGTTCATTATCCTCTCCCTGATGGCAAGCAGCCTGTCCTTTACGGCAAGGTTGGCCGCCTCCCTGTCAGGATATATGCAGATCTGGCTCAGCTGGTATTTGATCGGGACTATCGGCAGATCAAGCGAATCCGTGGCAGCGATATACTCCTGTACGTCATACGGTGTCATTTCAGGAGCCGAACCGGCTACATTCTGCTGCATCTGCTGGGTCAGGCTCTGGTCCTGGAGGGTCTGGCGCCATTCCTGACGGAGCTTGTAAAGCGGTTTGCCGAAATACTCCTCCACGTTCTCGTCGCCTCCGAGCTGTGTCCTGATATTGTCCACCCTGGCTCTCAATTCGGACTCCACCATATCATTGTTCACCGTAAGGGAATCGAGACGGGCCTGGATGAGAAAAAGTTTTGACATCATCATCTGCTCCAGTATCTCGCAACGGATATTCCTGTCCGAAGCCATACCCTGGGCGCGCATCATCTGGACTTCCTGCTCCAGCTGGGAAATCGAGATCATTTCATTCCCTACCACAGCCACGGTCTTGTCTATGACTCCGTCCGGATATTTCTGCGCAGTCATGACAGACTGGACAGCCAGAAAGGCAGATACTGCCACGAATATTTTCAAATGAACATTCATCTTTATAAAACTAATATATCACGAATTTACCTTTTTCGCGGGCGTCTTCCAGCAAGTCCTGTTCCAGAGCAGTCACAAGCCTGTGCCGCCTTATCCCGACCAGAATAGCCTTGATATCCGCCTCGCAATACTCCAGCGGCAACACTTCGCCCGCATTGATTATATCAGGGACAAAAGCGACATTCACCTTGCCGTATACCCGATCCCTCTCTTCTATGAAGGAGCCCCTCATGGAGGGCAGAAGACTTCCGTAATCCTTCCCGAAATCCCTGGCAAGTTCGACTATGCTTACCCAGCGGCCGCCGTAGTCCGTATATTTGTCGGCTGCCGAAGAGGCAAGGCTGTCGGCATAGGCCATGTCATCGATGTCTCCTGAGGAAAGATTCCTCTTTATGGTCCCTATATCCGGGGAATCTGCCGATATCCTCATGAACCACGCCTTTACCACGGGAAAATCCGCCACGAAATCCTGCCTGTGAGAGTCATAATATTCCTCTACCTCGGAAGGCGTGACTACCGTATCAAGCCGTTCATTCACATATCTCTGCTCATACCGGTATTTCAGCAATGCCTTGCGGTATTCCTCCAGTTCATACGTCACATCCTTTTCCTGCTTGGACAGTTTCTCTTCGGCAATGTCCGCATACACCAGATCCGATGCCCAGGAATTGATATACTGCATGACAAGCTTCATGCTGTCTTCAGGGGATGTCCCGGGAGGGACAAGGGACGCCACGACGCTTTTTCCCAGAGTATGGTTCCCGACCCTCGCTATTACAGGATCCTTGTCAAAAACCGACGAAATCGCCTTACACGACACAAGCATCGGCAAGGCGACCAGGGCAATGGCAATCCGGATCCCGTAGTTCATCTGCTGTTATCTTGAATAATTCGGGGACTCGCGTGTGATTGTCACATCATGAGGATGTCCTTCCACATAACCTGCATGGGTGATCCGTACAAACCTCGCGGAACGCAGTGTCTCGATATCCTTGGCTCCGCAATATCCCATACCGGCACGCAGACCGCCGACAAGCTGATATACGACTTCCGACAATGTACCCTTGTAAGGCACCTGTGCCACGATTCCTTCCGGGACAAGTTTCTTGACATCGTCCTCCATGTCCTGGAAATATCTGTCCTTCGAGCCTTGCTGCATGGCTTCAAGAGAACCCATTCCCCTGTATGATTTGAATTTACGTCCATTCAGAATAATGGTCTCCCCTGGAGATTCCTCCACACCGGCAAAGAGAGAGCCGGCCATGATAGTGCTCGCTCCTGCGGCAAGGGCCTTGACCACGTCTCCGGAATATCTGATTCCACCGTCGGCAATGACAGGAATGCCAGTTCCCTTCAGCGCGTTCGAAGCCATCATGACAGCGGAGAGCTGAGGCATTCCGACTCCGGCTATGACCCTGGTCGTACATATCGAACCCGGACCGATGCCGACCTTTACCGCACTTACCCCGGCATCGGCGAGGGCCTTGGCCCCTTCCGCCGTGGCCACATTCCCTGCCACAATCTGGATATCAGGGAGAGCCTCACAGGCTTTCTTTATGACATTGAGCACTCCGACAGAATGCCCGTGCGCAGTGTCCACAACCACAGCATCCGCTCCGGCATGGACAAGCATCTCTATCCTTTCTATGGTGTCTGCCTTCACTCCCACGGCCGCAGCCACGAGAAGCCGGCCTTTGGAATCCTTCGACGCGATAGGATTATCCTTGATTTTCATCAGGTCCTTGTAAGTGATAAGGCCTTCGAGAGTCCCGTCCTTGTTGACTACCGGAAGTTTCTCCACCTTGTATTTCCTGAGCAGTTCGGTAGCTTCGGACAGGCTTATGCCGGACGGGGCGGTCACCAGATTCTCGGAAGTCATCACCTGGGATATCGGCAGTTTCATGTTATCCTGGAACCGGAGATCCCTGTTGGTGACAATACCTATAAGATGCATGTTTCCATCCACCACAGGGATTCCCCCGATGTGATGCTGGGCCATCATGCCGAGAGCCTCTCCGACAGTGGCATCCGGACGGATGGTGACGGGATCGTCTATCATGCCGTTCTCGGCCCTTTTCACCTTTTTCACCTGATTCATCTGGGCTTCGATGGTCATGTTCTTGTGTATGACCCCGATACCGCCGGAACGGGCCATTGCGATAGCCAGATCGGCCTCTGTGACAGTATCCATTGCCGCCGACACTATAGGGGTCTGCAGCCTGATGTCTCTTGAAAACCATGTGGTGACGTCCACCTCTCTCGGAAGCACCTCGGAACGCGCCGGGACCAGCAATACATCATCGAAGGTCAGGCCTTCGGGAATCTCGTAATTGGTAAATGTCTGCATCGTGAAAATATTATATTCTGCAAAGATAATGATTTTTGGGATAAGTTTCACCGAGCAACCGATGAAGACTTACCGGAGCATGCCAATTTCCGCCCCTGCCAGGTATCCCTCTCCTCAAATCTCCTGTCCAGCATCCTCAGAAGCTCGAAATTCCGGACCAGTCCCCACGGTGTCTCGTTCACGAACCTCGGAGGGACTTCTCCGGCAATGCGCTCGATGTACAGGTCTGCCCTGAGACGTTCGAGAATATCGATGATGAAATCCAGATAACCGTCCATGCTGAACCTGAGGAAGTCTTCTCCATGTTCTTCATATTCCTTTTCCATGGCTGTGCCTTTTATTATCTGGAGCTGGTGGAACTTGACGGAATGCAGCGGAAGCCTGTTGATGACGGAAGTCTGCTCAAGCAGCATCCCGCGGGTCTCTCCCGGAAGTCCGAGAATAAAATGCGCACCTGTCATGATTCCTCTGCCTGCAGTCATCTCCACCGCCCTGGCCGCACAGGCGAAATCATGTCCCCTGTTGATCCTGCGCAAAGTGGAGTCATAACAGGATTCAATCCCGTACTCCACGGTCACGACAGGGCTGGAAAGCGTCCGTCCACCCACCTGCCTGCTCCATCCGGGAAGGAGTTCTCCGGAAGCTATGGCAGCCAGCATGTCCAGCTTCCTTTCATCCACGCAGTCCGGACGCGTCCCTATGACAATCCCGGCAACTGCAGGATGCGACAAAGCCTCCACATAAAGGCTGCGGAGCCTGTCCACATCCGCATATGTGTTCGAGTATGACTGGAAATAAGCCAGATAATGTTCTGCATGGCGATACCGTCTGCGATGGAACTCGATCCCTTCATCCATCTGCCTGGACAAAGGCTTGTCCGGAACGCTGTAACCTGGGTGGAATGCAGCATTGTCGCAAAAGGTACAGCCCCCGCGGCCTGCAGTCCCGTCCCTGTTGGGACAGGTGAAACCGGCATCAAGGACGATTTTCTGAAGTCTTTCCCCGTATCTGCTCCGATAATACCCGGCAAATGTATTATATCTTTTTCCTTCTCCGAAACCGAACATACCGTGATATTTTTTCCGTGTCAAAAATAAGAAACAGCCGCGACATTACCCGAAACTGAATGAAATTTTTTCCTCCTGTTTCCGGAGATTTCATATCTTCGCACAAAAAACCGGGAATGTACAGGATCATCGGGACAATAATTCTCTCTGCCATTGCAATGCTCCGGACAGCAGACTGGACAGCATATGCTTCAGAAGCCGGGGAAAAAGACAGATACGGAGTGACGACATTGTCCGTAAATTATATGAGGGAGGCACCGGACTTCACCGCCGAACTCGGGAACCAGGCTCTGATGGGGACTCCGGTGGAAATAACCGGAGAAGAAGGATACTGGAGGCAAATCAAGAGTCCGGACCCGTATACCGCATGGTGTGTGGACCTCGGCATCAGGGAAATGACCGCCGGCGCGCTGAAGGAATATATCGCAGCGGAAAAAGTCATATGCACTGCGGATTACGGCAAAGTCCTGGCAAGGCCGTCGGGGCGGTCGGAGAAAATCTGCGACATAGTGGCCGGAGACCTGATGCTGCTCGGACGGAAAACGTCAGGACGTTTCTACAATGTCATCCTTCCGTCAGGCGAAAGCGGTTATGTCAGGAAAAAGGATGCCATGATTTTCAGCAAATGGGCCGGGAAATGCGATCCGACAGCGGACAATCTCATAGAGACGGCACTCGGGTTCCTCGGAGTCCCTTATCTCTGGGGAGGGACATCCATAAAAGGTGTAGACTGCAGCGGTCTTGTAAGAATGGTCTGGTTCATGAACGGGATACTGCTGCCGAGAAATGCATCACAGCAGGCCATGACCGGATTGCCGGCAGGACCGGGGCTGGATTCGCTCGAAAAGGGGGATCTGGTTTTCTTCGGCTCTCCTGCCGTCAAAGACGCCTCCGGAAACATCATCGCGAAAGAGAAGGTCACCCACGTGGGAATATACATCGGAAACGGCAGATTCATCCATGCTTCAAGACTGGTCCGGATAAATTCGCTCATACCGGGGACTCCGGACTATTATGAAAATGCCGGCAGGATGATAAAAGCCCGCCGGATCATCGGCAGCGGTGAGGCTGAAGGCGCGGTACGGATAACAGACAGCCCGGCCTATTTCCCTCAGGACTGAAAGCGGGATTTTGCATTAACCGCAAGTTTTCGTATTTTTGGGGAATCAAACTGACTTGAACCATATGGACGAACAGATCAGACAGATAGCCGAAAGGCTTAAGGGATTGCGTGACTCACTCGATCTCGGGATAGAGGAAATCGCGGCCGACTGCGGTCTCGGCACGGAAGAATACGCCGCACTGGAATCAGGAGAAAGCGACCTGTCAGTCAGCAAACTGCAGCGCATCGCCCATAAATACGGCATCACTCTGGATGAACTCATGTTCGGGGAAGAGCCGAAGATGGATGCCTACTTCCTGACAAGGAAAGGCACAGGGATCTCCGTGGAAAGAGTCAAGGCCTACAAATATGAACTTCTTGCATCAGGATTCAAGAACAGGATTGCGGACCCGTTCGTCGTGACCATCGAGCCAAAACCTGCCGACACTCCCCTGTTCTTCAACGAACACAAAGGGCAGGAATTCCACATCGTGATAGAAGGACGCCTGCTCGTGAACATAAACGGGAAGGAACTCATCCTGGAGCCGGGAGACAGCCTGTATTTCGACTCGGGCATCCCACACGGCCTCAAAGCCCTGGACGGCAAGCCGGTAAGATTCCTGGCAATGGTCATGCAGTAGCATGATGCCCATCTGACAATATATAAACGGACTTGTATGATAGAAAGATTTTTAAGCCAGACAGAATTCACCTCCCAGGAGGATTTCATAAGGAATTTCCATATAAACATCCCCGCAGACTTCAATTTCGGATATGACATAGTGGATGCCTGGGCGGCCGAAGAGCCTGACAGGAAGGCATTGCTGTGGACAAACGACAAAGGGGGATGCATCCAGTTCACGTTCGCGGACTTGAAGAAATACTCCGACATGACGGCGTCATGGTTCCGGAGTCTCGGCATCGGCCGCGGGGACAAGGTGATGCTGATACTCAAGCGCCGCTATGAATTCTGGTTCTCGATCATTGCCTTGCACAAGTTGGGGGCAATCGCAATCCCGGCCACCCATCTCCTGACAAAGAAGGACATCATATACCGATGTGAAGCAGCTACCATCAAGATGATAGTGGCTGCAGGCGAGAATGTGATCCTCAAGCACATAATAGACGCCATGCCGGACTGCCCGAGCCTTGAAAAGGTCGTAAGCACCGGTCCGGAATACCCTGTCGGCTTCGAAGACTTCCACGAAGGGATGGTAGACGCTTCCCCGTTCATCCGCCCGGAGAAAGTGAACACCAATGACGACATCATGCTCATGTACTTCACTTCCGGCACCACAGGGGAACCGAAGATGGTGGCCCATGACTTCACCTACCCTCTCGGACATATAGTCACAGCCAGATTCTGGCACAACCTGCACAAGGACAGTCTGCATTTCACCATCGCCGACACCGGATGGGCAAAGGCGGCATGGGGCAAAATCTACGGACAGATGATAACAGGAGCCAACACCTTCGTCTATGACCATGAGAAATTCACTTCTGCCGACATACTCCGGAAAATCCATGATTACCGGATAACTTCACTCTGTGCACCGCCGACTATCTACAGATTCCTGATAAGGGAAGACCTCGGCAAATACGACCTGTCCTCCCTGGAATACTGTACTACCGCAGGGGAAGCCCTCAACTATTCAGTCTACGAGACTTTCCTGAAAATCACAGGGATAAAACTGATGGAAGGCTTCGGCCAGACGGAGACGACCCTGACACTGGGAACGTTCCCCTGGATGAAACCCAAACCGGGCAGCATGGGTGTGCCGAATCCTCAATACAGGATAGATCTCCTGAAACCCGACGGCAGGCATGCCGAGGAAGGCGAGCAGGGCCAGATCGTCATACGCACCGACCAAGGCAAGCCTGTGGGTCTGTTCAAGGAGTATTACAGGGATGAGGAAAAGACATTGGAGTCCTGGCACGACGGGGTTTACTACACCGGAGACCTGGCCTGGCGTGACGAAGACGGCTACTACTGGTTCGTGGGCAGGGCAGACGATGTGATAAAGAGTTCGGGCTACAGAATAGGGCCGTTTGAAGTGGAAAGCGCCCTGATGACCCACCCTGCAGTCGTGGAGTGCGCCATCACCGGTGTTCCGGACGAGATACGCGGACAGGTGGTGAAAGCCACAATCATACTGGCGAAGGACTATAAGGCTAAAGCCGGCCCGGATCTGGTAAAGGAGCTTCAGGATCATGTCAAAAGAGTCACGGCCCCGTACAAATATCCCCGTGTCATCGAATTCGTGGATGAACTGCCGAAAACCATCAGCGGAAAAATCAGAAGAGTCGAAATTCGGAAAAAAGATGAGAATACCGGCAAGTTTTAGTATCTTTGTCGGCTGAAAGAAATTTGATCAACCTTAATACACATCAAAATATGAATCTCAGAGACATTAAGAAAGACATCGAATATCTTATCGGTGAATTCATTGATGACTGCACACTTTTCCTCACCCTGAATCCAGGGAAAAGCTCGGAAGAGGTATCGAAGATCATCGATGAAGCGGTAGAAGTCTACAACAGCCTCAAGGACAAGATCAACAATCCTGCTGAAGGCTCAAAAAGAGCATACTACAACGGCATCCGCAAGGAAATGCTGGAGAAACTCGACATGCTCAGCGAGAAACTCAGTTCAGTGATTTCCAAGGAAGCCTGAAGCGATGAAAAAGAAAAGGCGGTGTGTCATAATTGCAAACTGCTGCGTTATTATCGGGATTCGGGCTAAGTCATTTACGGAAGTAAACTCCTGTCGCCCTCACCCTCAATGCCTTGCATTTTATCAATTCTTACACACCTAA
>CALVDT010000026.1 GCA_944326385.1 uncultured Bacteroidales bacterium
ATACGGTTGCGGGAAATGTCAAATATTATGCGAATGATCTGGCCTATAGGAATTATCTTTATGGCGGGTTCGGTTACGGAGACGGCTATCTGCTGGAAAATGCCGTCTATTTGGAGTTGCGCAGACAGGGTTATGATGTGTATGTCGGCAATGTCGGGGATAAGGAGGTGGATTTTGTCGCGATGAAAGGCGATGACCGTGTATATTATCAGGTGGCGATGACGGTTTCCGATCATGCGACTTTTGAGAGGGAGTATTCTCCTCTAAAGATGATTCCTGACAGTTTCCGAAAATGTGTTGTCACCTTGGATGATTATCATATACCGTCGGAAAACGGCATCGTGCATCTGCTCCCATGGGAGGTATAGTTTTTTCGGTCAGGGTCTCCGAAAAATTGATCCATGCTAAAACGCCATACAGCGTACTCTGCAACGAGTACCGTATGGCGTTTTGTCGTTACCCTCAATTATTAAGGGCCTGGCTTTATTCTTCCTTCTTTTCGGAGTCCTATCCCTGGGTTTTCTTCGGCCTCATCTGCGGGAAGAACAATACGTCCTGGATGGTAGGGGAGTTGGTCATGAACATGGTGAGGCGGTCGATACCCATGCCCATCCCGGAAGTAGGAGGCATGCCGTATTCGAGGGCGCGCATGAAATCCATGTCTATGTACATGGCCTCGTCGTCTCCGTGCTCGCGCTGTTTCAGCTGGTCCTGGAAGCGCCCGAGCTGGTCGATAGGGTCGTTGAGCTCGCTGTATGCGTTGGCAAGTTCCTTTCCGCATACGAAAAGTTCGAATCTTTCCGTAAGGTCAGGGTTGCTGCGGTGCCGTTTTGTAAGTGGAGACATGGATACAGGATAGTCTGTGATGAACACCGGCTGTACGAGATTCTTTTCACAATATTCACCGAAAATGGCATCAATCAGCTTTCCTTCGCCCATTTCCTTGGTAATAGGGACATTGAGCTTTTCGCAGGTGGCTCTCAATGCTGCTTCATCCATTCCGGCGACATCCACACCTGCATATTCCCTGATGGCCTCGAGCATCGGAAGCCTGCGGTATGGCGGTTTGAAATCCACCTGCCTGTCACCGATGGTCACCACTGTGGTGCCGTGGAGTTTCAGGGCTATCTTCTCAAGCATCTTCTCCGTGAATTCCATCATCCACATATAGTCCTTGTATGCCACATAGATCTCCATGCAGGTGAATTCCGGATTATGGGTCTTGTCCATACCCTCGTTGCGGAAATCTTTTGCGAATTCGTAGACTCCCGAATAGCCGCCCACAATCAGTCTCTTGAGGTAAAGTTCGTTTGCTATACGCAGATAGAGGTCGATGTCCAGGGCGTTGTGATGCGTGATGAACGGCCTGGCAGTGGCACCTCCCGGAATCGGCTGAAGAATCGGTGTCTCGACTTCGAGACAGCCGGCGGCATTGAAATATTCCCGCATAGTGGATATGATCTGGCTTCTCTTCACGAATACGTCGCGCACGGAAGGATTGACAATCAGGTCCACATATCTTTGCCTGTATTTCAGCTCCGGATCAGAGAATGCGTCATATACTTCCCCGTCTTTTTCCTTGACGATAGGGAGTACTCTCAGGGATTTGCTGAGCAGGGTAAGTTCTTTGGCATGTACGGAAAGCTGGCCTGTCTGCGTGATGAACGCAAAGCCTTTTATCCCTATGATGTCGCCTATGTCGAGCAGCTTCTTGAACACCGTGTTGTACATCGTCTTGTCCTCGTCCGGACAGATCTCATCCCTTTTGATGTATACCTGGATACGGCCGGTCTCATCCTGGAGCTCGATAAATGAGGCTGCTCCCATGATCCTTCTCGACATGATCCTTCCTGCAATGACCACATCCGTCATGTTCCCTTTCTCAGGGTCATATCCGTCCTTTATTTTCTGCGCTGTGGCGTTGACAGGGTAAAGTGCTGCAGGATAGGGGTCTATGCCCAGATCCCTAAGCTTGGTGAGAGCTTCGCGCCTGTTACGCTCCTGCTCGTTCAAATCCAAATTTTCCATATTTTCCTCGGTTCCTTTTTTCCAACCTGCAAAAATACAATTTAAATTTCAGTTTTCATATCTGTCGAGGGCTTCCTTCATCAGTTTCCTTCCGGCTTCGCATATTTCCTCTGCCCTGGCATAGTCGGCTATGGCACCGAAGGCATCGAAAGGCATTTTCACCAGTATATCCGGCGGATATATCCTTGTCATGAGGGCGGCATTCCAGTGGTTCATCAGATCGAAAGTTCTGGACAGCAGGGTGTAATAGTTGGCATCCGGGTCAAACTGCCTTTGCGGCCGCTCTTCCCTTGTCATGGCATTCTGGATGAGTTTGTGTCCGTGCATACCGGCAAGCCGCAGTTTCTCCAGGAAAGACATGGTGTCGTTGTGCATGACGGAATCGAGCACAGCCTTGCTTTCCGCCTTCCGTTCGAGTTCGCTTTTTTCCTTTGCGGCAGCATTGTCGGCCTCATCTCTGAGTATCTGGCGTATGGCGTCCACATCCACGTCATTCACGTCAAATGCCACAAGCAGGTCATGTCCTGAGCGCTCCACCCTGTTCAGGGGCATCGTGTTGGCTATCCCTCCGTCGATGAGTGTCCGCATC
Source organism: uncultured Bacteroidales bacterium (assembly GCA_944326385.1). Lineage (GTDB taxonomy): Bacteria > Bacteroidota > Bacteroidia > Bacteroidales > UBA932 > Cryptobacteroides. The sequence goes on from CALVDT010000026.1 coordinate 2,618, forward strand.
CCCATCTTGACCGGGCGGAACAGTGACGGTATGGATATGGAAGCCCTTATGGCCGAGAACAGATCGCCTTTGTCGAAGATAACTTCCTCTCCGGTGAAAAGATCTGTGGCTATGGCCTTGTACGGGATTTCCAGATCTTCGATATTCATGTCAGGGACAATCTCCTGCAAGGCTTCGATGATTTTGTCGCCTTTGACAAGATGATTCCTGCTGATGGATATGTCCATAAGGCCGAACACTTTCCAGCCGTTGAGGGAGAAAAGCCATTCCTTGACTTCGTGGAGTTTTCCCGCAGCATACATCCCTCCTATCAGAGAGCCTATTGAGGTGCCTGCGATGGATGTGATCCGGTAGCCGCGCGATTCGAGTTCTTCTATGGCTCCGATGTAGGCAAAGCCTCTCGGGCCTCCGCTTGACAATACCAATGCGATGTCTTTCATGATTATGGGATTTGTTGTAATTTACTTGCCGGTGTCAGTTCAGCACAGCACAGCTGAAATATCCGTCGAAAAGCTTCTTTGCGCGCTCGAGCTGCTCCTTTGAGTTCAGGGGAGTGTCCTTCAGCTTGTATTCCATGCCGAGAGACTCGTATTTGTTTACACCGAGGGTGTGGTAAGGCAGTATTTCGACCCTTTCTATCATTTTATACTTCCCGTTGCCGAAATGTTCTCCGAGTCCGCGGATATCCTCTTCCGCATCGCTGATTCCCGGCACAAGGACATACCTCAACCAGAAGGGCCTGCCATGTGTTTCGAGCCATTCCGCAGTGGCGAGCGTTCTTGTGTTCGGCCGTCCTGTCAGGTCAAGATGCTTTGCAGGGTTGAATTGCTTGACATCCAGAAGTACCAGATCAGCTATGCTGAAAAGCTCTTCCACATGTCTGTTCCAGATACCGCCGTTCGTGTCGATACAGACGTTTACGCCGTGAGAATGGAGTTCTTTCACCAGCGGCACAAGGGCTTCCGCCTGAAGAGTCGGTTCCCCTCCGGAAAATGTCACCCCTCCCTTTTTCCCGAAAAACGGTTTCTGGTTCAACGCCATCTTCACTATGTCCTCCGGCAATGTCGGTGTCCCTCCTTCCGCTGTAATGGTGTCGGGATTCGCACAATAGAGACATCTGAACGGACATCCCTGCAGAAAAACGACGAGCCGGAGTCCCGGCCCATCGTAAGTTCCCATACTTTCGTATGAATGTACTTTGATTTCCATTGTACTGGATCTCTGTGTCTTCTGGAAATTGTCAGAACCTTTCGTGGAACGTGCGGGCTATGACTTCCAGCTGGTGCTCCCTGCTCAGTTTCACGAAATTCACAGCGTATCCGGACACCCTGATGGTGAGCTGCGGATATTTCTCCGGATGCTCCATGGCATCCTCGAGCATTTCCCTGTTAAGCACATTCACGTTAAGATGGTGCGCACCCTTGGTGAAGTAGCCGTCCATCATAGTGACCAGATTCTCGATTTTCTCCTTGTCTGTAGGACCAAGGGATTTAGGGACGATCGAGAAGGTGTTGCTGATTCCGTCCATGGCATCATGATAGTCGAGTTTCGCCACTGAACTCAGGGAAGCTATGGCACCGTGGCTGTCGCGTCCGTGCATCGGATTGGCTCCAGGTGCGAAAGCTACTCCCTTCAGCCTTCCGTCAGGAGTGGCGCCCGTCTTTTTCCCGTACATCACGTTTGAAGTGATGGTAAGGATGGAAAGTGTAGGCTCGGCATTCTTGTATATAGGGAGTTTGCAGAGCTCGCCGTTGAAGAAGTGGATAAGCTCCTTGGCGATGTTGTCCACCCTGTCATCGTCGTTCCCGAAGCAAGGATATTCTCCTTCAATGTCGAAGCTGTCTGTAAGCCCGTCGGCATTGCGGTGTGCCGTAACCTTTGCGAACTTTATGGCTGAGAGCGAGTCTGCCGCAATGGACATGCCTGCCACTCCGTATGCAAGGTTTATTGAAGGATTAGTGTCGATGAACGCCATCTGTGACCTCTCGTAGTCATATTTGTCGTGCATGTAATGTATGATGTTCATCGCCTCGTTGTACACCCTTGCCACCTCGTGGAGCACTTTCTTGTAATTTGCGAGAACCTCCTCATAGTCCAGCACATCGCTTTTCAGCGGCTCGATGCCTTCGACCATCACCGTACCGGTGTTCTCGCAGCGTCCTCCGTTCAGGGCAAGCAGGAGAGCCTTGGCAAGATTTGCACGCGCTCCGAAGAACTGTATGGCCTTTCCTACTGCCTGGTATGATACGCAGCAGGCTATGCCGTAGTCATCACATTTACGAGTGTCGCGCATGAGATTGTCGTTCTCGTACTGAACTGAGCTGGTGTCGATGGATACCTTTGCGCAGAAATCCTTGAATCCTTCCGGAAGTTCCGGACTCCAGAGGACTGTCATGTTAGGCTCAGGTGCCGGACCGAGATTGTACAGGGTCTGCAGGAAGCGGAAAGAGGTTCTGGTTACCTTTATCTTGCCGTCGTTGAAACGTCCTCCGATGGATTCGGTGATCCAGGTAGGGTCTCCGGCGAAGATGTCGTTGTATGCCTGCATCCTCAGGTGGCGCACCATCCTGAGCTTGAGCACGAACTGATCTATGAGCTCCTGTGCATGGCTTTCATCCAGTATGCCGTGGTTCAGGTCGTATTCGATATAGATATCGAGGAACGATGACACGCTTCCGAGCGACATCGCTGCCCCGTCCTGTTCCTTGACTGCGGCAAGATAGGCCATATAGACCCACTGAACGGCTTCATGGGCGTTATATGCCGGTCTGCCGAGATCGAGACCGTAATATTCTCCGAGAACCTTTATTTCGTTAAGAGCCTTTATCTGATCCGCCACTTCTTCACGGAGCCTGATCCTGTCTTCGGTCATCGGCCCGGTGAGGTGTCTGAGATCGTCTTTCTTGGCTTCTATGATCCTGTCTGCACCATAAAGGGCAAGTCTCCTGTAGTCCCCGATGATACGGCCGCGGGAATAGTTGTCCGGCAGACCGGTGAGGAAACCGAGCGACCTGAATTTCAGGATTTCTTCAGTGTAGACATCGAATACACCGTCATTATGGCTTTTGCGGTAATGTGTGAATATCTCCTTTACTTTCGGATCGAGCTCCACACCGTTCTGGTTGCAGGCCCTCTCGACTACCCTCCATCCGCCGAACGGTTTGATGGCACGCTTCAGAAGTTCATCGGTCTGAAGTCCGACGATAAGTTCATTCTCCTTGTCGATATATCCTGCCTTGTGTGAAGTTATGGTGGATATGGTTTTGGCGTCTATTGACCGCACTCCGTTGTTTGCCCTTTCTTCCTCAAGGGCTTCAAGACATTTTGCCCAGAGTTTCTTTGTCTTTTCCGTAGGTCCGCAAAGGAAAGATGCATCACCTGTGTACGGGGCAATGTTCCTGTACACGAAATCTGAAACATCGATTTTCGAGCTCCAGATACCGTCAATGAATTTTTCTTTTAACTCCATAAAATCGTTGCATTAATATCGGGCGCAAATATAGTGTCTTATTTTTAATTGTTAAAATTTATTATGTCATATTGTGAAAAAGATATTAACTTGTTTTTCAATTAATGTCGGAAAAATCAAAAACAGTTTCTTAATTTTACGGGGAAATTCAAAATGGACGAAGATATGCCGGTTTTCAGGAAATTGACGGCCATAGAGCCGATAGGACTTGTTCCCGAGGCGGTCGGGGAATTGCGGACTCTTGCCGGAGAGGTAGTCATGTATGATGACGTGCCTGCGGATGCGGAGGAAACTGTGTCGAGGATAGGTGATTCTGATGCTGTCCTGCTGAGCTATACCACGACACTTACAGCGGAGATAATGGCTGCATGCAGGAACATCAGGTATGTGGGCATGTGCTGTTCCCTCTATTCTCCGCAGAGCGCGAATGTGGATATAGGTTATGCGGAGAAGCATGGCATCACGGTCACGGGAATCAGGGACTATGGAGACGAAGGCGTGGTGGAGTATGTCATCAGCGAGCTTGTCAGATGCCTGCATGGGTTCGGAATGGAGCCGTGGTCAGGCAAACCGAGGGAGATCACCGGGATGAAAGCCGGGATTGTCGGTCTGGGCAAGTCAGGCGGGATGATAGCCGATGCGCTGAGTTTCTTCGGGGCGGAGATCTGCTATTTCGCCCGCAGCGAAAAGCCGGAAGCCCGGGCGAAGGGCTACAGATTCCTGCCGTTGGACGGACTTCTGGGAACGAGCGAGGCTGTATTCTGCTGTCTCAACAAGAATACTGTCCTGCTTCATGAAGACCAGTTCCGCATCCTCGGGGACAGGAAGATACTGTTCAATACGGGACTTTCCCCGGCATGGGATGACGGACCTTTCAGAAGGTGGATAGATGGCGACAATCTGTGCTTCTGTGATACGGCAGGCGCTCTCGGAGGCAGAGACCTTCTCGGGCATCCGCATGTGCACTGCCCTGACGTCTCCACGGGACGTACCATGCAGGCTTCGGTGCGACTGAGCAGAAAGGTGCTCGACAATATCCGGAGATACATATGAGTTCCGGGGCTTCGGAATATGGATTTACGGTAATCGTACCCGTTTATAACGAGTCGGGCAATCTGTCCAGGCTTGAAGAGGCACTGTCGGCATTCCTGGAGCATTGCTGCATGAAATCGGCGGTGCTGTTTGTGGATGACGGTTCTGACGACGGGTCTCTTTCCGGACTGAAGGATATCTGTGCACGACATGAGGATTTCCATTATATCTCATTCAGCAGGAATTGCGGCCTGAGTGCCGCCCTGAAGGCGGGATTCGATTGTGTCCGCTCACCGTATGTCGGGTATATGGATGCCGACATGCAGACCGACCCTGAAGATTTCAGCCTCCTCCTTCCTTATCTGAAGGACTATGATATGGTGACGGGGGTGCGGGCAAGGCGTGATGACAGTTTTTTCCGGAGATTCCAGTCGAAGGCGGCGAATGCTTTCCGCAGATTCATGACCGGAGACGGGGCCTCTGATACATGCTGTCCGTTGAAGGTATTCAGGACGGAGACCGCCAGAGGTTTTCCCATGTTCAAGGGAATGCACAGGTTCTTTCCTGCTTTGGTCTTGCTGCGGCAGGGAGCATCGTACAAGGAAGTCCCGGTGAAGCACCGGAAACGCATGTCCGGAACATCCAAGTTCGGTCTCCGGAACAGGATGATGTCTTCGTTTGCCGACTGCCTTGCTTTCAGATGGATGAAATCCAGATATATAGACTATTCGATAAGGGAGTCCGATCTCCCGGGGCATGCCGGCAGCAGGACATGATCGGAACGGCTTTCATATTCGGAATCGGTTTCCTGGCCCAGATTTTCTTCGCGGCGAGGACTCTCCTGCAATGGATAAGGTCCGAGAGAGCCCGGCAGGTGGTTTCCCCGGCATCGTACTGGCTGCTGAGCGTGGCCGGTTCATACCTGTTTTTCATATACGGTTGGCTGCGCGAAGATTTCGCCATACTGCTTGGCCAGTTCCTTTCGTATTATGTGTATCTTTGGAATCTGGACTGGAAGGGGCTGTGGCGGAAATTCATATTGCCGCTGAAACTTGTCCTGCTGCTGACACCGGTGGCGGCTGCGGCTTTTGTCATCTGGAGGAATCCCGATTTCGCATCAAGGCTCATGCCGGATGACGGAGTGCCGCTGCCTCTTCTCCTGTTCGGGTCTGCGGGACAGGTCATCTTCACCTTCAGATTCATATACCAGTGGTTTTATTCCGTGCGCAGGAAAGAATCCGTGCTTCCCCTCGGATTCTGGACCATCAGCCTGGCCGGTTCGCTGATAATTATAATATATGGTGTGTTCAGATCTGATCCTGTCTTGGTGACAGGCCAGTCATTCGGTTTCGTCGCCTATCTGAGGAACATGATGATAGGATTACGGTCCGGACATTCAAAAAAGGAGGGACGTACAGATGAGAATTGATTCCAGATTTCATCCGGCATTGTCGGCAATAATCCTGCTGTCGGTGTGCCTGCTGCCTCTCTTGGCTCTGAAGGATATATCTCCCGCAAATGAATTGAGATACATGAGCATAGCTGAAGAGGCTCTTGAAAACGGCAATGTGTTTACTTTCTCGAACCAGGGAGAGCCGTATGCAGACAAGCCTCCGCTTTATCTGTGGCTGCTTATGCTCGCCCGCACGGTGTCGGGTTCGTACAATACTTTCGTACTTGCCCTCCTGTCATTTATCCCGGCTATGGTCACAATCGCCGTGATGGACAGGTGGCTTGTCCAGGTCTCCAGATTGTCGTCCATCCGTCTGGCCACGGAATACAGGTTCGCGGCTGCAATGATGCTCGGCACATCGGTGATGTTCCTCGGAGCGGCAGTGGTCATGAGGATGGATATGCTGATGACCATGTTCATAGTACTCTCCCTTTATACATTCTACAAGATGTACAGGGGGATAGGAAGCAAAGCCGTCAACGGGCTCCTTCTCCCGCTCTATATTTTCCTCGCCATGTTTACCAAGGGGCCTGTGGGCTTGCTGATGCCCGTGTCCGCCATCTTTTTCTTCCTGCTGTTCTCGGGAAGATTGAGGGAGGCCGGACAATACCTCGGCTTCAGGACATGGCTTGTCCTGCTCCTGCTGTGCCTTGTCTGGTTTGCCGGTGTGTGGCATGAAGGCGGGTGGGAATATCTTGAAAACCTGCTCTTCCACCAGACTTTCGGCAGAGCGGTTGACGCATTCGACCACAAGAGACCGTTCTGGTATTATTTTGTGGCCGTCTGGTATGTGGCGGCCCCGTATTCCATAGCAGCAGTGTATGCCATGTTCTCCAGGGCGGGCAGACAGGGATTTGTGACTGACGCCGGAAGATTGTTCTACATCAGCACTGCTGTGACGTTCATCATGCTGACCTTATTCAGCTCCAAACTCTCGGTTTACCTGCTGCCCGTCATGCCTTTCATGATCTATTATTCCGTTCTTGCCGGAAATGTCACAGGCTGCAACGGCTGGATGCGTTTTTCGTTCATGGTCCCGTCAGTGATCCTGTTCCTGGCAGGCGCCGCCATGATCTCGGCACCGCTGTCAATACGGCTTGTCCCTGACGGGATTCTGCCCGAGGACCTGGCCGGACTGTCGCGCAGGGCTTGTGTGTATCTGGCCGGGCTTGTCGCCACTGCAGGTTCATTGCTGTCCGTCATGGCTTTGTACCGCAGAAAGTCTTGGACAATGTCGGCCTCATATCTTTCTGCGACCGTAGCTGTGGCTGTACTGGTACTTACTCCGCTTGTCCCCCAGCTGAACAACTATATAGGTTACAGGAACCTTTCCGCCGTGGCAAAGGAACTCCGGAAGGACACAGGCGTGTCAGGCATAGCTACATTCGGAGTCAGCCGCTCCGGGAACATGGATGTCCTTGTCGGGACCGACCCGGTGGAACTCGATGAACGCATCTCCGTACCGGGCGGTTGCCGGATAGACGATACATTGCTGATTGTCTCCCGTCCAGCTCTGAAGGAGCATGCCTTCATCGGGGACAGGCTGTCCGGTCTCTATCATGTCGAGACCGGAATGTTCCTGGTGTATGTCATCACTGACCCCGTGGACTTATAGTCCTCCCTGCGCGTGTGACGGATCTTCGACAGCTATCTTGTTCGCTACAACCTCGTAGATCTGCTTCTCTGTGCCGTCATTGCCGGTGAAGCGCGATGACCTCAGTCTGCCGCAGACATAAAGCGGCATGCCTTTCTCTATCTTCTGAAGATCAGGCATGCCCTTGCCGCTCCATGCCACGATGTTGTGCCAGGTGGTTTCTATGACGGCATCGCCCTCTTTCCCTTTGTAAATGAAATTTGTCGCCAGGGAAAATCTTGCCACCTGGCTTTCCCCTACATTGGAGAGACGTATGTTGCCGACATTGCCTCTCAGCTCGATTCTGTTCAACTGCTCCATAATTCTGAAATTTTTACGTTTGCTCCTCCTACACTTGTACTGCATGCATTTCCCTGTAGGCCGTGGCAAAGTAAGGAAATAAAAACCGCCGGAAAAATACCTGTCTGGCAGTATTTTCCTTTTCCGATGCTTTTTTCTTTTTCCGGATATTCTGCCATATCCTGCCGCGGACCGCTGCTTCATCGGCAAATTCCGAATGAAAAAGAAATTTTCCTGAAAAAAAGAAAAAAAGCTTCAGAAAAAGAAAACCATTGAACGGCATGTTTGATTTGACGATGCAATGTCCAATATTTGCCGCGTGATAATCGTATCTGGGTCATGTCAAACGAAATCGGAAAAGAAAACAATCATGCCTTGTGTCTGGAATGCGGGGACAGGATCGCTTATGGACGGGCGGACAAGAAGTTCTGCAGCGACACCTGCAAGAACAAGTTCCATAACCGTGTGGCAAGCTGCAGCAGGAGGTACCGTCAGAAGGTGCATTCCGCTCTTGACCGCAATTATTTCATCCTCGACTCCTTGCGTAAGACTTCCATGAAAAGGATGCGTCTTGAGGACATGAGAACCATGGGGTTCAGACAGGAGTTCTTCACGTCTTACAGCCGGAGTGCCACGAGGGATGTCTTCATGTGCTATGATATCAAGTATTGCGTGAAGGACGGGATGATTACTTCGATAGTGAAGCTTTCGAATGCCGCGATGGAGACTTCTGAATGAGGGCGGCATTGCTCTCGGCTTCTGCGAAATTTGGCTTCGCCACATATACTGTTGCGCCTCGGTAATGCAAAAGACTTCGTCCGCATGCAAACATGTTTGCATTTGCCTTCAGCCTCTTGCATTGCTCTCGGCTTCTGCGTATATTTGCCGATTGGAATAGGGAAAAATTTTAGGATTATGATTAAGAAAAGGATTCTGTTTGCGGTACTGCCGCTTTTATATCTTACATCTTGCAATATGGAAAACCCGTTGTTGACCGAGTCACCGTACCCGTATGGCGCGCCTCAGTTTGATAAAATCAGGAATGAACATTATCTGCCGGCATTCAAGACCGGCATAGACGAGGCAAAGGCTGAAGTCGATGCCATCGTGGCAAATCCGGACGCCCCGGATTTCGAGAATACCATAGAAGCCCTCGAATACAGAGGCCGGACGCTGAACCGCGTGTCCGGAATCTTCTATAATCTGATGGAGGCCGATACTGATGAAGAGATGCAGGCCATAGCCGAAGAAGTTGCTCCGCTGATGACCGCCTACTCGATGTACGTATCCCTGAACAAACCCCTGTTCGAGAGGGTCAAGGCCGTATATCTGAAGAAGGATTCACTGGATCTCGCTCCTGATCAGGCCAGACTTCTGGAAGAGACTTACAAGTCCTTCACGAGAAACGGGGCCAATCTGTCGGATGCCGATAAAGAGCTTTACAGCAGATACTCCGAAGAACTTTCCCTGGCCACGCTCGCTTTCGGGAAGAATGTCCTCGCCGCCACTAATGCATACTCTCTGCACCTGACGGACAGCGCGGATCTTGCAGGGCTTCCGCCGTATGTCGTGGACATGGCCGCCATGGCGGCAAAGGAGAAAGGACTCGACGGTTGGGTAATCACTCTTGATTATCCGAGCTTCGGTCCGTTCATGAAATTCAGTGCCAGACGCGACTTGAGGAAGGAGGTCTATACGGCTTATATGACAAGGGCTGTGGGAGGCGAGTATGACAATACCGGCATAGTCAGGAAAATCGTGGACCTGAGAATCAAGATAGCTCAGCTGCTCGGTTACAGGACATACGCAGAGTATGCCCTTGAGGAGAAAATGGCAAAGACCCCGGAGACGGTGGATGCATTCCTTGACGAACTGCTTGAACCTACTCTTCCTTTTGCCAGGAAGGAGATAGCGGAAATCCTTTCATACGCAAAGGAAAACGGATTCGAGGATGACGAACTCAAGTCATGGGATTTCTCATACTGGTCCGAGAAGTTCAGGGAGGCCAGATATGATCTCAACGAAGAGCAGCTCAAGCCTTATTTCCAGCTCGAAAGCTGCATAGACGCAGCGTTCAGCCTGGCGAACAGACTGTACGGACTTACGTTTACCGAAATACATGATGTTCCGGTATATCACAAGGATGTGAAGGTCTATGATGTCAAGGATGCCGAAGGGAACCACAAGGCTTTGTTCTATGCGGATTTCTTCCCTCGTGCAAGCAAGAGGGGAGGGGCGTGGATGACCGATTTCAGAGGACAGTGCATTTACAATGGCGTCGAGGAAAGGCCGCTCATAAGTATTGTGACGAACTTCACCAAGCCTACGGATTCTGATCCTTCACTGCTTACACACGGCGAATTTACGACTCTGCTCCACGAATTCGGACATTCCCTGCACGGGATGCTTGCCGAAGGACGGTATCCGACCATGACAGGCACTTCGGTAGCCCGGGATTTTGTAGAGCTTCCGTCGCAGATCATGGAGAACTGGGCATACGAACCCGAATTCCTCAATACCTTTGCCCGTCATTACAAGACAGGGGAAGTCATACCGTCCAGCCTGATAGAGAAGATTGCCGCCACTAAGAATTATCTGGCAGGATATTCCCAGGTGGGACAGCTCAGGTACGGCATCATGGACATGACATGGCATTCACTGACGGAACTGCCTGAAGAGGGGACAGTGGATTTCGAGACAAGGACAGTGGAGCCGCTGACCATAATCAAGGGAATCGAAGGTTCCGCCTTCTCTCCTTCTTTCACTCATATATTCTCCGGAGGATATGCGGCAGGCTATTATTCATACAAATGGTCTGAGGTCCTTTCTGCAGACGCCTATTCCCTGTTCAAGGAAAAGGGAATCTTCAACAAGGATGTAGCCGATTCATTCAGGGACAATATCCTTTCCAAGGGGGATTCGGAAGATCCGGCAGAACTGTACAGACGCTTCAGAGGCCACAATCCTGAGCCGGAAGCCCTGATGGAGCAGCTCGGTCTGGTGGAACGGAAATAACAGGCTTTGGATATGAGGTCATCTTTTTTCCTTCTGCCGCTTTTGCTGCTGGTCATCGAATCCTGCTCCAAGATAGAACTTGCAGGTGTGTCTGCCGTCAAATATCTGAATCTTGACGGCAGATATTCCTCCATAGTCGTGTCAGGCCCGATGCAGGTGGAGACATCTGAAAGTTATGATATGGTGGAGGTCACCTCCGATGCCAATGTGCTTCCGTATGTCCAGGTGCATGTTATGGATAATACATTGTTCATAGAGTATGAAGACGGCATCAGGCTTCCTTCCAGGGGTTTCGTCACTGAAGTCAGGCTTCCGTATGTAAAGGGAGTCGCTTCCGTCAGGATATCTGATGCGGCTGAATACACTTCCTCCGTGCGGGTCGTGTCTTCGTTTCCGCTGAGGATAGAAGCGGAGTCTGCTTCTGACATCAGGTTTGACGGGCTGTCCGCATCGAATCTCATCCTTAATCTGTCGGATGCGTCTACATTTGTCTGCGGTTCCGTCTCTGTGGAGGAAGCGTCTGTCAATCTTTCCGATGCCTCGACAGCCGAAATGGATGGAGTGATCTGGACTTGCAGCGCCAATCTGGAAGACGCCTCCGAATTGGCCGGCATGACCAGAATATATCTTGGAGAATACACTCTTGACATTCATCAGCTATATGTCAACATGAGTGACGCGAGCAGTGCCAGTTTCCATTCCGACGGTACCATGTCCGGCACTCTCAGAGACGGAAGCTGTATCCGCTATACCGGGAGTGCGGCTTCCGGCCTGAAGCTTTTCGACGGTTCCAGGGTAATCTGCGAATCCGACTGAACGCTCCTCCCGGATGTACCGCTCCCTATTTCGGAGCTATCTTGTACAGGACTCCTGCGATAACGGCATACAGGAAGTTCGGAGTCCATAACGCAAGCCCCGGTGACATGAATCCGGTGTGGACAAACATTTCGCTGAATCTCTGGAACAGGATGTAGGAGAAGCTCAATGCGATACCTATGCCTATGTTCCAGCCTATGCCTCCGCGCCTTTTCTTCGAGGACAGGGCCACGCCCATGATAGTAAGGATGAATGCAGAGAACGGCATGGCAAAACGCTTGTTCTTTTCCACGAGGGCATCCTTTATATTCGCATCACCTCTCATCTTCTGGTTGGCTATCAGTTCATTGAGCTCCCTGTAATTCAGAGACTGAAGCGTGTTTTTCTTCATGTAGAAGTCCGTGAGGGTGAGATTTATCACAGTGTCGAGCTGTGCACCGCTGCGGATGTTGTCCTCGAGGGAGTTTGTATAGTCCCTTATGAAATATTTCTTCAGTTTCCATCCGCAGAAGGTGGTGTCCCACACGGCTGTTTCAGCCGACAGCTTGGATACCAGCTGGTTGTCCTCTATCTTTTCAAGGGTGAAGCGGTAAGCGGTATTGTTCCACGAACTGAAGGACTCCACGAAGACGAATTCCCCGGGAGCTATCTGGTAGTGGATATTCCTGTTGCTCGTGCCGGTGGAGGACTTGATGTACTTGTCTTCGAACTGTACCAGTTCCTTGTTGGAGTTGGGGATGATGAACAGGTTCAGACACAGCGAGAATATGGCTATGATGGTGGCTGAGAATATGTACGGCACCATCATCCGGTGGAAGCTGATCCCGCAGGAGAGTATCGCGATTATCTCCGAATTCGCCGCCATCTTGGATGTGAAGAATATGACGGTTATGAATACGAACAGCGCACTGAACATATTCATGAAATACGGGATGAAGTTGAAATAATAATCGAAGATTATCGCTTTCAGAGGCGCTTCCTTGCTTACGAAGTCATCTATCTTCTCGCTTATGTCGAATATTATGACTATGCCTATGATGAGAATCAGGGCAATGAAGAAAGTCGAGATGAACTTCTTTATTATGTACCAGTCGATGAGCCTCGGCTTCAGATCCAGATGTTTCATGTCTTTAAAGTCTTGTCATGATTTTCCTGACGGTGGCATCTTTCCAGCTACTGAAATCACCTGCCGCGATGTGCCTGCGCGCTTCCCTCACAAGCTCCAGGTAGAACGCCAGGTTATGCTCGCTTGCTATCTGTCCCGCGAATATCTCCCCTGCGATGAACAGATGTCTCAGATAAGCCTTGCTGTATGTCCTGTCCACGAAGGAAGTCCCTTCAGGGTCGATCGGGGAGAAGTCATCGGCCCACTTCCTGTTCCTCATGTTCATGATGCCGTTCCACGTGAAAAGCATTCCGTTTCTCCCGTTCCGTGTAGGCATCACGCAGTCGAACATGTCCACTCCGCGTGCTATCCCTTCCAGAAGATTGGCGGGAGTGCCTACTCCCATCAGATATCTCGGTTTGTCATCGGGCAGTATCGGACAGACGACCTCCAGCATTTCGTACATCTTCTCTGTCGGTTCTCCGACCGAGAGCCCCCCGATGGCATATCCCTCCCTGTCGAATGAAGCTGCATATTCGGCAGCCTTCCGCCGCAGTTCCGGATAAATGCATCCCTGCACGATAGGGAAGAATGTCTGTGAATATCCGTAAAGAGGTTCGGTCTCGTCAAAATGCCGGATGCATCGTGCGAGCCATGATTCCGTAAGCTGAAGCGACTTTTTCGCATATTCATACGAGGCATCTCCCGGAGTGCATTCGTCGAGGGCCATTATGATATCGCCTCCGATGATTCTCTGGGTATCGACATTGTTCTCCGGTGTGAATGTATGCCGGGAACCGTCAATGTGGGAGGAGAATGTGCATCCGTCAGGCGTCAGTTTCCTGATGGGGGAGAGGGAGAATACCTGGAATCCTCCGCTGTCGGTGAGTATAGGCCTGTCCCAGGAAATGAATTTGTGCAGCCCGCCTGCAGCCTTGAGGATATCCAGCCCCGGCCTGAGATATAGATGATATGTGTTCCCGAGGATGATTTCCGCCCGGATGTCATCCTTCAGGTCACGGTGATACACGCCCTTGACGGAGCCTACGGTGCCTACAGGCATGAAGATAGGAGTCTCTATCCGGCCATGATCCGTAGTGATGATTCCGCATCTTGCTCCGGATCCTGGGTCTTGTGCTGTCTTCGTGAATTTCATCTTCTCTTTCCTCTCTGGATGGCTGCCGCCAATGTTTAATCTGCCAAAGATAGCAAGAAACTGCCATATGAGACCAATTTTGTTCTAAATAATATGTATGGCAGAGTCAACGAGCAAGTGCAACACGGGATAAAATTACAACAAAAGTTTAAAGAACTCGTCCTTCGGGGTTGAAAAATTGAGTTTTTCTCTCGGTCTGCGGTTCAGCTTCAGTTGGACGGAAT
>CALVDT010000027.1 GCA_944326385.1 uncultured Bacteroidales bacterium
TCGAGTCATATATCACAGAGGAACCGGACAGGGCGCTGTCCGCACTGGATTCCCTGTCGCAGGCCGGCATAAAAGGAAAAGAGGCGAATGCCCGCTACGCCCTCCTGTACTCGATGACGCTTGACAAAAATTTCATAGACATTGATACAGACAGCATCATTGCCCCGGCTGTAAAATGGTACAGCCGCCATGGCAGACTCCCGGACAGAATGAGGACAGCATATTATCTGGGCCGCATCAGATATAATGCACAGGATTTCGGAAGCGCAATCGTCTGCCAGATGAAGGCAGGAGAAATGGCTGCAGAACTGGGCGACCTGTTCTATCAGGGAATGTCATCCGTTGCTATGGCGGACATCTATGCCAGTACTTATAATAGTATGGAGTCGCTATGCTATTCGCGCAAGGCCTATAGATATTTTATCGAGTCCGGCAACGAAGAGTATGCCATGATGGCAATGCTGGGAGCAGGTCTGTCCTTGAACAATCTCGGGAAATATTCCGATGCCCGGGCTGCATACGACTCGGTATATGCATATTCTGTCGAACATAAGGATTCTGTGCTTTATTCCAATTCCATGCTTCGTCTGGCGCATCTCGAGACAACTGCGCCAGACGGGAATCCGGCCAGGGCTGTAGAACTTTACTCACGGGCACGAGCTTCCGGAGCGGTCCTTTCCTAGCGGCCTGGAAAGGGCACCTCAAGATGTTGAGATGGCTTTAGACTCAGGGAATCCAGTCCTGATATTTTACCACATGAAATAACTCATTGGATAGACATTTAAAAATTTATGAAAAGAATAGCACTTTGTTTTATGGCTGCAGCTCTGGTTTCATGTAAGCCAGAGTTGCAATCAATTCTTGTATTTGACGAAGTTGTGGATTTTAAGACTTCAGAAACTTCGTTAATTTCAGACAAGGTCGTCAATGTGGAGTATATCCCTCTTGAATTGACCGAAAATTCTCGTTTTGGAAGGGTGAATAAGGTAGTCGTCGAGAACGGCCTTGTCTATATCTGGGGCTATTTCCAACCCAAGGTCGTGGTGTATGACCTCTCCGGCAATGTGGAGTTTGTCCTTGACAAGAAAGGCCGAGGCCCGGGAGAATACTATGAAATAACGAATTTCGCAGTGGATGGAGAGAATCTCTATACGGTGGACCTGCAGCAGCGCCGATTGCACATATATGATTGTCGTACAGGCTCTTATAAGGAATCAAAGCCGTTGCCGTTCCATGTCTCGAGTATTGAGGTGCTTGACAACGGAGATTTCCTTCTGGCCTTCATCCCAGGTCTGATGGGTCTTCCGAACAACCTGCCTCCTACCCGGCATCTGATTTTCCATACGGATAGTGACTTCAACATCAAGGAAAGCCTCCTGTCTTACGAGGAGGACTACGGAGAGATGGGGAAACTGAATTATTTCACCAGGGCTGATGGCAAGATTCTTTTCAGTTCCTACCTGTTTGACGGATATGTTGAGTTCGACAGCAAGGACGGGGAGCACCGTATCGTCGCAGTCAATCTTGAAGACAGCATGCCTATGAAGGACCGTCTGGATATGGAGGCGTGGAATAGCAATCCGCGTCAGGTAATCCATGATGTCCCGCTGAAGTGTGACGGCTATGTCATGATGGCCATAGCGCAGAGTGACTATTATCATTATTTCTATGACCCGGATTCAGGGCGTTTCCTCCACAATTCGTATGAAGACGCTCACAATTTTGTGATGCCGCCAATAAGCAGTTACCAGGACAAGTTCGTGTCTTTCCTGGAAAGTTACGAATACTATGAAAGTTTTGTCGAGCACGGGGGTCAGAGAATGTCGCCGGAGTGCGAGGAGAGGCTGAAGAAAGGGGAGACAGTAATGGTTTTATCAACTATGATCAATCGGCCGTAATTCAAATTCCCAATGATTTAATGGTTGTTGAAAATAAGAGTATTTCCAATTATAGTGGCCACCCCGTGTTCGTGGGGGATCCTCTTGCGAGCGACAGGATGATGGAGCTGTTCAGGGAGGTGCTTGAGAGTCTGGACTAGATGAATGATTTATGGGTTCATCAAACCCTTTTTTCGTCCGGCCGGAGCGGAAACCGGAAATTTATGCGTAAGTTTGACATAGTGAACCTTTATTGACAACATATATTATGGCGTCCTTTAGAAAACACTTCCTGCCAGTCATCATATTCTGTGTGGCAGCATGTTCTGATCCGTCAGTGTCGGAGGTCGATTACATGGCATTGGAAGGGCAGCCTGTCCATCTGGAAACAAGGCCGGCAGAAGAGTTTTTCACACCTTCGGATATGTACTGCGTCGGAGACGACATATTCATAATCAGCCAGAACAGACAAGGGAATATCCTTTACCGTTACGGGTCCGGGCTGGACTTCAAAGGGTCATACCTCCATTACGGCAGGTCCGGCAGCGAGTTCTTTTTCGTGGACCGCAGCCCGTGCCGCCAGAACGACAGCACGCTTTTCCTATATACGGACAATGTGGAAAAGACTGAGTTGTCCATCGGCCCAGACACAGTCACGATAGCCTCCAGGCGTAAGATAGTCCCGGATCTGAGCAACAATGTGATAGAACTCTCCCCCACTCGGACTTTCTATCGCACGCTCCAGGAGGAGCGTCCGTTCTGCATATACGAAACATCGAGCGGAGAAAAACGGTATTTCGGGAAGTTCCCGGACAGCCCGATAAGTTTCCAGACGGATGAAGACAGGGACAATGTGTCGCTTTCCGTATCTGTTTACTGCGACTCGCTCGGAATACTCATGAGTTTTTACGAATCCATGCCCGTCATAGAGGTCTATGATATGAATACATGTGAGAAAATCTCGGAAACTCTCCTTACCGGTGTGAGACCGCAGGACGCAACGATAGACGAATTTTACGAAGGGGATTCGGTCATCTATTTCATGAGGCCAGTCGTCTCGGGCGGGAAGGTATATGTTCAGATGGTAAACGCTACAGGCAATGAGTCACTCTCCGGAAGTGTTCTCCTGGAAGTCGGGTGGGACGGCACCGTGCTGAACAGATATGACCTGGACAGGGACTGCCCGATATATACGGTATCCGAAGACGGCGTATTTTACGGCCTGTCAATAGAGGACGGGAACTATCTCCTATGCAAAAAGGAATTACCTATTTAAGTATATGAATATAAGTAGATTAACCAAATACATCATTTTAATGGGTAGAGGTACTGTTTATTTCACCTTTGCAATCATGTCAATTATGACTGCATGCAGAGGCAGCGAAGAAATCTCATTAGAGGTTGATGTCTCCTGCGCCGAAGTGTGCCGACTGGAGGATCTGGCGGCAGAAGTGAAGGTGATTCCTCTGGAGATCAGGGACACGACGGTAAAAGTCGGGGACATATATTCGCTGAAAAGCTATGGCGACCGCATTTTCCTGTACGATGGGCGTTTCAGGAAAATACAGTGTTTCGACGGCGGCAGATACTATGGAGAACTGGACAGGGTGGGCCGCGGACCGGAAGAATATATCGACATCGGGGCGTACACATACGATGCGCTCCGGGATGAACTGGTCATATTCGAAAGGAACTCCAGACTGCTGAAATTCTATTCGTGCAGTTCGTTCCGGATGTCCAGGAGCATACAGATGGATTTCTATATCAGCGCACTTGAGCATATATCCGGCGACAAGTTCCTGGCGGTCAGGGAAAACAGTTCTTCCGACTCTGGTGACGGAGCAGTCCTGATTCTCGATATTGTGACAGGGTGTAAGGTGGACTGGTTTCCTATATCTACGGTCCAGTCCGACCTTATTTCAGACATGTCTATCACCCGGGAGAGGGACGGCAGTGTCCTTTTCTCGCTTCCCGGGTATGTGAACGAAGTTTACCGTGCCGACGCCACAGGCTTCACTGAGGTGTCGGGGATATTTTTCGGCAAATATGGGGCTCGCAGGAAATTCTGGGAAGAGGAATCCACGGATGGAGAATATATCAGGGACATGCTCGAAGGTGGCGGCCCGGCGGCCATTGCGCCGTCGTATTATATGGAAGACGGAGACAGGGAATCGTTCTGGTATGTCTCCAGATACGGCACTGACATGTACCATCAGCCACTGATGTCATTGTTCATCAGAGACGGGGAGGCATACAGAGCGGTGTCGAGACTTGTAATAGACGGTGTCACAGACGACCTGCAGCCTCTCTGCGCCTCGGAAGGATATTACTTTTCGATAGTTTATCCTCAGCAGGTATCCGCTGTACGGGAAGGCATGTCCCCGCTCTGCCGGGAAATCGCGGCCGTATCGGAGACCGCAGGTGATAATCCTCTGATAATAACATTCAGGATATGAACAAGATAATTTTATTCATGGTGTCAGCTTTTCTCGCTGTCTCCTGCACCGGAAATCACGGCAGGACAATGGCAGACAACGCCGAGTCCGTCTGCGACACGGCCAGGTTCGATTCCCTTTCTCCGGACAACTGGAGCGGGGTGATGCTCAGGAACAGTTCCCGGACCGCGGTTAAAGGGCTTACTCTCTATGTAGAGAACGCCTCTGCGTTCTATGTCGATATCAAGTCTCTCCGGAAGAGCGAGCCGAACAGGATCTACAGTACCGGGGATATGGAACCCCTCCTGGACGAGGCGCTTCTGTGTACTCCTGAAAGGCGCGGTTTCTATGATATAGATCTCGGGGATATGGGAATCTCGTCTCGGGGTGATATTTTCATCCTGTTCAGGGCGGCGTCATCTGCCAAGGATGAGGTCCAGCGCATTGCACTGTGCAGATACAAGCCGGAAAGCAGGTTCTGCTGTGTCGGACTGGACGGCAGGGTGTCGTATTCCGATGTCGAGGGCTTGGATATAGTACCTCCTTTCGTGTCAGTCTCTACAGAATGACATACAGGGGAATTAATGAAAAGTGTCTATTTTTCTGAAAATGGGTCGTTCGTGTTTTGTTTATATTATTCTGAAGTGATGGAACAATTAGTCAATTTCCACAGTTTCCTTCTGGATAAGGAGGGCCACCCTTGTTCGTGGGGGATCCTCTCGCGAGCGACAGGATGATGGAGCTGTTCAGGGAGGCGCTTGAGAGTCTGGAATAAGAGAATGATTGCGGGTCCGTCAGACCTTTTTCCCGCCCGGCCGGAGCGGAAACCGGAAATTTATGTGTAAGTTTGCCGCAGTGAACATATACACAGCACATGTCTTATGGTAAGATATATTTTCATTGTCTCACTCCTGCTGTTGATGACGGCGTCATGCGCGGACCGGGGAGCGCTCAGGGCGCTGGACTGCGTCGAGTCATATATCACAGAAGAACCGGGCAGGGCGCTGTCCGCACTGGACTCCCTGTCGCAGACCGGCATAAAAGGAAAAGAGGCGAATGCCCGCTATGCCCTCCTATACTCGATGGCGCTTGACAAAAGTTATACGGATGTCACCGATGACTCTCTTGCCAGAATTGCAGTGGAATACTATCGGGACCGCAAGGATCCCGGGA
>CALVDT010000028.1 GCA_944326385.1 uncultured Bacteroidales bacterium
TATTCTTGACCTCGTAAGTCTCAAAATGTCCTTGAGCCTTGGCGTTTTTCTGACGCCATATTCTTAAAGTAAAATCCATTTCAACTTAGTCTTTATAGTTTCTGGTAGCTATCTTGATATTCTCGTACTTGAGAGGCTCCTTGTGAAGCTCAGGCTCCTTGTCCTCCCCTTTGTACTCCCAAGCAGCGACATACATGAAGTTATCGTCGTCACGCTTGGTCTCTCCGTCCTCGGTCTGCATCTCTTCACGGAAATGACCGCCGCAGGACTCTTTCCTGTTGAGAGCGTCACGTGCCATAAGTTCACCGATTTCAAGGAAATCAGCTAATCTGAGAGCTTTCTCGAGCTCCTGGTTGAAGTTATCCTTGTCACCTGCGACATAAACATCTGACCAGAATTCCTTGCGGAGATCCTGAATAAGTCCGATAGCTTTTTTGAGACCGGCTTCATTACGTGCCATGCCCACATACTCCCACATGATATGACCGAGTTTCTTATGTATCTCGTCAACAGTGTGTTTTCCTTTTACGGACATGAGTCTGTCAATCTTGGCTCTTACGGCCTTTTCAGCCTCGTCGAATTCAGGAGCATTGATGTCTGTCTTCGGCTTGAGAATCTGACCGGCAAGATAGTCACCGATAGTGTAAGGAAGGATGAAGTAACCGTCGGCAAGACCCTGCATGAGCGCAGAAGCACCCAGACGGTTGCCTCCATGGTCACTGAAATTTGCCTCCCCTATTGCATAAAGACCCGGTATTGTGGTCTGAAGATTATAGTCCACCCAGATTCCACCCATTGTATAATGTATGGCCGGATATATCATCATAGGTTCCTTGTAAGGGTTGGTTGCGGTAATCTTCTCGTACATCTGGAACAGGTTGCCGTATCTTTCGCGGATCTTGTCCTCTCTGAGCCTCTTTATGGCTGTGCTGAAATCAAGGAACACCGCAAGACCTGTCTCGTTCACTCCGAAACCTGCGTCGCATCTTTCCTTTGCGGCACGGGAAGCCACGTCACGCGGAACAAGATTCCCGAAGGCCGGGTAACGGCGCTCGAGATAGTAATCCCTGTCCTCTTCCGGAATATCGGTAGGCTTTATCTGTTTCTTGCGCAGCTTCTCGACATCTTCCTTCTTCTTCGGCACCCAGATACGGCCGTCGTTTCTCAAGGACTCCGACATGAGTGTCAGCTTCGACTGCTGGTCGCCATGTACCGGAATACAGGTAGGATGTATCTGTGCAAAGCAAGGGTTAGCGAAGAAAGCGCCTTTCTTATAGCACTGCCATGCGGCGGAACCGTTGCTGTTCATTGCATTGGTGGAAAGGAAGTAAGTATTTCCGTATCCGCCGGATGCAATCACTACTGCATGTGCGCCGAAACGTTCAATTTCACCTGTTACAAGATTCCTTGCTATGATTCCCTTGGCCTCACCGTTGATAAGAACAAGGTCAAGCATTTCATGACGAGGATAGCTTTTTACGGTACCTGCGGCAATCTGGCGGTTCAATGCAGCGTATGCTCCGAGAAGCAGCTGCTGTCCGGTTTGTCCTCTGGCATAGAAAGTACGGCTCACCTGAGCTCCTCCGAACGAACGGTTGGAAAGAAGTCCGCCGTATTCACGGGCAAACGGAACGCCTTGAGCCACACACTGGTCAATGATATTTCCGCTCACTTCTGCAAGTCGGTAGACATTTGCCTCTCGGCTACGGTAGTCACCTCCCTTGATTGTCTCGTAGAAAAGACGATAGACGGAGTCATTGTCGTTCTGGTAGTTCTTTGCCGCATTGATACCGCCCTGTGCTGCTATGGAGTGGGCTCGGCGTGGAGAGTCGCTTATGCAGAAAATCTTCACGTTGTAACCGAGTTCTCCGAGAGAAGCAGCTGCTGACGCACCTCCCAATCCGGTTCCGATGACGATGATCTCGAGTTTCCTTTTGTTGCCGGGGTTGACAACCCGAAGCTGAGACTTATGCTTTGTCCATTTCTCAGACAAAGGACCCTCAGGAATCTTAGAAATTAGTTTTTCGGCCATTTTATATCATTTATTGGAATTTCGCCACAATTTTAATGATTTTTGGGCAATTCTGCAATTAATATAATCATTAATACCGCTATCCTGCAGACATTATTGCCAAAGACTGATATAATCATCGAAAGCAGCAAGATAAATACGCGGAAATTCTGTTGACACGCTGTCGTAAGCGGCAAGGAAATCATCTTCGGAAATGACATCGGAGCAAAAGTCTGAGTAAAGAGGAGCGAAGGCACCGAGTATCTCCTTTTCGGCACGACGGCAGCAGACGATGGTGGAAGGACGGGAAGAGGTACTTCCGAGGATATGGTTCAGGTTGACATACCTGCCTCCATTGCTGATACCATCCATATCGAAGACGAATTTCATTTTAAGCATCATGGAAAAAGCGCAGAAGGAAAATATATCACCATCAGGCAAGGACTTCATGAACGGAGGTACATGATCTTCTGCAGAAACAGGTATCGGAACCATGACAGAGACTGCCGGATAACCTAAGGCAGTCCATATTATTATTTCAGAAGGGTCGCCACCGTCAGGAACTCCACGGATCACGACAGAAGCCGATGTGGAATATCTGGGAATGAAATCCATATCTGGAAAATATCCTGTGGTCCGAGACAGAAATCCGGCAGCGTTGCGGGTAAGATCTATCCCGAGCACATCATGCCTGTAAGAACGGGAAAGGCTATCCATGATATCCAGAGGAGTGATACAGGACAATTCTCCCCTGCTGTCCATCTCATGGAACATCGCGTCGGCTGTAATCCATCTTTCGACCCCTTTCCATCTTGAAGGGTCCCCGGAAACCGAAAAGTTAGTAACTGTAAGGAAACCGTTTTCGGATACATTCACATCCCTCTTGTAATATGAGTGATTCCCTGTTTCATACCATGCCGCACCGCCATGGGCATCAATGCATCCGAAGTTGGCCTCTATACCGAGCGGCCTTGGAAGCGTATCGAGAAAATGCTCGAAATCAGCCAGAGTGGCGCAGATTTCCAATGCCCTGTACATGAGTAGCCCCTCACGGTCCATCCGGGAAGCAGGGACATCATCGTTCTTAAGACAGTAGGAAGCCGTATTCATTATGGAAAAACCGGCTGTATTCGCACCTATCCAGACCTCTTTCCCCGGAGAACCGGAATTCACCAGGCCGGTAAAGGAATATTTTTCACCCTTGAAATGACGAACGCTGTTGTCAAGATGGTCAGTGTCGCGGTTCTTCCACATCAGAGGACGTCCGTCCGCGGTCTTGCTTCCGGAAATTATGACTGCGGTACAGGCATCCGCCACTGACGGAGCAAACGTCAGCACCAGAACCGCGATATATTTCCATATTCCGATCATACCTGAACAGACAAATCAGAACAATGTCGCCTCCCCGCCATCAGTCAACATGTCCATACCGAGATGCCTGTAAGCCAGCTCCGTCACTTCCCTGCCCCTCGGTGTGCGGACGATGAAGCCTTCCTTGATAAGGAAAGGTTCATAGACCTCCTCAAGAGTCCCCTGATCCTCGCCTATTGCCGTGGCTATGGTGTTCGCACCTACAGGACCTCCTTTGAACTTGGTTATTATGGTCCTCAATATCTTGTTGTCCACGGAATCGAGTCCACGCTTGTCAATATTAAGAGCATCAAGCGCATAACGGGCAATTTCAAGATCTATATGCCCGTTCCCCATCACCTGTGCGAAATCACGCACGCGTCTCAGAAGCGAATTAGCTATACGAGGTGTACCCCTGCTCCGGAGAGCCACTTCACGGGCGGCATCATCATCGATCCCCACATCGAGAATCGATGCACTTCTGCGTACAATGTGCATCAGATCCGACGTATCATAATATTCAAGGGCGAACTTGATCCCGAACCTGGCCCTCAGCGGTGAGGTAAGGAGTCCGCTTCTGGTCGTAGCCCCGACAAGAGTGAACGGATTGAGGGAAATCCTGACTGAGCGGGCGCCAGGTCCCTTATCGATCATTATATCTATGACAAAATCCTCCATCGCCGAGTAAAGATACTCCTCCACCACCGGGGAAAGACGGTGTATCTCGTCGATGAAAAGCACATCCCCCTCATCGAGAGATGTCAGCAGTCCGGCAAGATCCCCCGGCTTGTCAAGGACCGGACCGGAAGTCACTTTCAGATCGGCTCCGAGCTCATTTGCTATTATATGGGCCAGAGTAGTCTTCCCGAGCCCGGGAGGACCATGGAAAAGCACATGGTCGAGAGACTCCCCTCTCATCTTTGCAGCCTTGACGAAAATCTTCAGATTGGCTATGATCTTGTCTTGTCCGGAAAAATCCCCGAGGGCCTGCGGCCTTATCATCCTGTCGAAGTCCTTGTCCTTCCCGGATTCCGGATCATGAGGGTTGAAACGCTCGTCCATCATTATCATCAAAAAATTTTTACAAATATAGTTTTTTAAATAGAATGTAGTTGATTATACCTGTGTCGATATGTTGATAACCTGAATACATGCATTGACAATCAATATGTTGGGGCTTTGATTTATCGACATTTCCCCTGTATCCGGCTATCGGGATCTCATGTAAAAGTCGTGCGTTTTTCTTTTGGAAATTTAAAATTAATCCTGCTTATTGTTTTTTTTCGGATTTTATAATTTATTTTTGGAATTCTTTCCACCGTGGTTTGTACATTTTATCTACATCCCAAGGCGGGGATATCAACATGTTTTCAACAAGTGAAGCACGATAAATGTCAATAAACAGCAGATCTACAGAATTACTGAAAGAAAAGATTGAGTCTTCGGAGGAAGTGTGCTGCTCCGGACTTTTCCTGTCTGCAAGATGGTTCGTATTTTCATCGGTCGCGAAGTCCGGGATGCATCTCATAGTGCTCCCTGACAAGGAATCTGCCGAATACTGCGCCTCCGACCTCTATGGTCTTATAGACGGTGACAGGGTGTTCTTCCTGCCTGATACGGGACGGAAGATAGAAAGGAGCAACTACAAGGCTTCCCTTGAGGTCCAGAGGACTTCCGCTATCGGCAGGATACTCCAAGGCAGCGGCGGAGACCTCACCGTAATAGTCACTTATCCGTCTGCCCTGGAAGAGAAGGTGCCCTCGGCAGACAAGGTCGGTTCCTTTGTGATAACCCTGAGGAAGGGCGAGGAGACCGATTATGACGGATTGTGCAGCAGGCTTGCGTCCGAAGGATTCGTGAGAGTGGATTTCGTTTCGGAACCGGGGCAGTTTGCAGTCCGCGGCGGGATACTGGATGTCTTTTCCTATTCCTTCAACAATCCTTTCAGGATTTCCTTCTTCGGAAACGAGGTGGATAATATCAGCATATTCAACTGCAACACGCAGCTGTCCGAGGAAACTGCCGACAAGGTCGATATCTACCCTGAAATAGTATCCTGCGAGGATGAAGGAAGGGCTGTATATGAATTGATGGAGAAGGAGGCGGTGGTGTGGCTGGATTCTTCCGACATGTACAAGGATGAGGAGTTCTTCAATGGGCTTTCAGGATTCAGACGTGTATTCATGGACACTCCCCTTTCCATGCAGGATTCCGATCCGGTGAAATTCGACATATCTCCGCAGCCTGTATTCAACAAGAATTTCGAACTGCTTGTGGAGGATATAAGAAAACGGACAGAGGAAGGATGGAAGGTGCTTATATTCGGGGAGAAGCAGTCCCAGCTGGACAGGCTTCGCTCCATATTGTCGCAGTATGGCGGGCTTATACCCGAATTCCGTCCCGGCAAGACAATACATAACGGCTTCATTGACAATCAGGACCGGATATGCTGCTATTCCGACCATGAGATTTTCGACCGTTTCCACAGGGTCACCATAAGAAGAAGTGTCGAGAAAAGCGAACAGCTTACGGTAAATGACCTCACTTCCTTCAATATAGGCGACTATATCGTCCATATAGATCATGGAGTAGGGATATTCGGAGGGCTGGTACGGATAAAGGATGACAAAGGAAGAATGCACGAAGTGGTGAAACTCATTTACAAGGACAATGATACCGTACTTGTGTCCGTGCATTCCCTGCATAAGATATCGCGCTACAGATCCAAGGATTCCGAACCGCCGAAAATCAACAAGCTCGGATCGAAAGCATGGCAGAATCTGAAGAACAGCACCAAGAAGAAAGTCAAGGATATAGCCAAGGAGCTCATTCAGCTTTATGCTAAAAGAAAGAGTGTAAAGGGCTTCGCTTTCTCCCCTGATTCATATATGCAGGAGGAGCTTGAGTCGTCTTTCATGTACGAGGATACTCCTGACCAGGAGAAAGCCGTCAAGGCAGTGAAGATGGACATGGAAGCCGATTGCCCTATGGACAGGCTGGTATGCGGTGATGTGGGATTCGGCAAGACGGAAGTGGCTGTAAGGGCTGCCTTCAAAGCTGTGGCGGACAGCAAACAGGTGGCTGTGCTTGTACCGACTACGATATTGGCACTTCAGCACTATAATACCTTCAGGAACAGGCTTAAGGATTTTCCGTGCAACATAGATTTCGTGAGCCGTCTGAGGACAGCCAAGGAAATATCGGACATACAGAAAAGACTTGAGTCGGGAAAGATAGATATCATTATCGGCACCCATAAGCTGATAGGCAAAGGATTTGTCTTCAAGGATCTCGGACTTCTTATCATAGATGAGGAGCAGAAATTCGGCGTGAGTGCCAAGGAGAAGCTCCGCCAGCTGAAGGCGTCAGTGGATACTCTTACTCTTACCGCCACGCCTATTCCGAGGACTTTGCAGTTTTCCCTTCTCGGAGCCAGGGATCTGTCCATAATCAATACTCCTCCGCCGAACCGCATACCTGTGCAGACCGAAATAATGCTTTTCGACCATGATGAGATAAAACGTATCATAGATTATGAGCTGGACAGAGGCGGCCAGGTGTTCTTTGTACATAACAGGGTGGAAGAGCTCCAGTCGATACATGACATCCTTCACAGGATAGAACCGGACATGAAGATTTGCGTAGCCCACGGACAGATGGAATCCAAGGATCTGGAGAACAGGATACTTGACTTCATGGCGGGGGATTACGACATGCTGCTGTGCACGACCATCATAGAGAACGGTCTCGACATACCGAATGCCAATACCATAATAATAAACCAGGCCCAGAATATAGGATTGAGTGATCTCCATCAGCTCAGAGGAAGGGTCGGGCGCTCCAACAGACGGGCATTCTGCTATCTTATAGTCCCTCCGCTTGTGTCCATAACCGATGATGCAAGAAGGAGACTGAAGGCCATTGAGGCTTTTTCCGATCTCGGAAGCGGGTTCAATATCGCCATGCAGGACCTTGATATCAGAGGTGCAGGAAACCTGCTCGGAGCAGAACAGAGCGGATTCATATCCGATATGGGACTGGAGACATACCAGAAGATTCTAGCGGAAGCCATGGAGGAGCTCGGTGTCGAGACAGGGGCATCGTCCGGAAGGTCGGATGAGTCATACGTGGCCGATTGTACCATAGAGACGGATCAGCTTGCCCTTATACCTGACAGCTACATAGACATGACTGCAGAAAAGATCCGGATTTACAAGGAGCTTGATTCCATGTCGGATGACAAGACGCTCGATATATACAGGAGCAGGCTTGAAGACAGGTTCGGGAAGATACCGGCCGAGCTTGACAGGCTTTTTGACATAGTCAGGATCAGGCAGATCGGGCAGAAGCTCGGGTTCGAGAAGATAATAATCAAGAACGGGGTGATGATATGTTTCTTCATATCGAATCCCCTGTCCGGATACTATCGTACGGACAAGTTCTCTTCCATACTTCAGAGTATAAACAGCAATGCATCCCTGTTTGAATTGAAGCAGAATGACAGTAAGCTCAGGATATTCGTGAGAAACGTAGGGGCTTTGTCGAAGGCATATTCCATTTTGAAGAAATTATAGATAAATTTACCGCTTGTCATTTTATACGTTTTTTAAGATATGGCCAATCTTGTAGTTGACATAGGTTCCACTGCCCTGAAGGCTGCGTGGACCACAGGATTCAAGGCAGTTTCGGGCTGCGCAGTCAATCTGGGGAAGACTTTCCGCTACCAGGGTGAGATGATGGTGGATTTCATCCTTTCCCTGACGGCAAAGGAGAGACCTGACGTACTTGTGATATCCTCCCTGAAGGATATATCTTCTCTTGACAGGGAAAGGCTCGGGAGGGAATCCGGCAGGCTGGTGGTCATAGACAGGAAGAACAGCTGGATTTATGCTGAAAAGGAAGTACCTTCATACCTTTCGCCGGACCGTCTGGCTGCCGTTGTCGCCGCAAGACATCTTTTCGGCGGAAAGGGCTGTACGATATTCGATTTCGGGACCACTCTCACCATAGATTTCCTCGATGAAAACGGAAGATATTCCGGAGGAAACATATCACCGGGATGCCGTACCAGATTCAAGTCGTTGAACAGGTATTCGAAGAATCTGCCTCTTCTTGACACTCCTGATGTGGCGGATACATTGGGAGATTCCCTCGTATCTTCCGTCGAATCCGGTGTAATCACCGGCATCATGTTCGAAATCCAGGGATATTTTGACATTGCACCTGCAAATATCATCATTTTTACGGGTGGAGATGCAATTTATTTTGCAAAACGAGTTAAAAAACCCATCTTTGTAATTTGTAATTTAGTTTTGACGGGATTAGCAATAGTGGCCGCTGAATATGTCGATTAGATTTAAAGCAATAATAGTATCAGTTTTTCTGATCTGTGTCTGTGCCGTGCCTGCTTTCAGCCAGAGTGGCGGATCGTACGGGGCGTATTCACCATATTCTGTGTTCGGTCTTGGTGAACTTTCACGTCAGGGTACAGCATATAACAAGAGCATGGGAGGGACAGGTATTGCATCGAACAACAAGAGATTCCTCAATATCATGAACCCTGCAGCCGTGACCGCCAGGGACAGCAGTTCCTTCATGGCCGACTTCGGACTCGAACAGAAAAACACCATATTCCGCCAGAATGATCTGAGGTCAGGAAACAATGTTTTCAACATGTATGATTTCGTGATCAGCTTCCCGATCTACAGGTCGTCTGCAATGATGCTTGGAATCACACCTTTCAGTGATGTAGGATACGATATAAAACTGAAACAGACAGATCCTGACATCATAGGGAATACGGGTAACATAACCTATAACACCTTTGGTGAAGGAAGCGTCTACCAGCTTTTCATAGGCGGCGGTGTGAATTTCTGGAAGCGGCTTTCCATAGGCGCGGAAGCCATTTATTATTTCGGCAATCTTGACAAGGTATACAATCAGGATTTCAGCAATTCTTCGTATGCATCGCTGAACAGCGGATACAGCCTGCTTGTAAGGGGCTTCACCGGTAAATTCGGACTGCAGTACCAGCAACCGCTCGGAAATGACCTTTTCATGGTTTTCGGGGCTACATACAGGCTTGGTACCGGACTGAAAGGACGGACTATTTATTACGAGAACAAGAATACATCCGAAATAGTGGACACTCTGGTGTACAGTGAATCCCTTAACAGGGATACCGACATGAAGATAGCCGGAGAACTCGGAGTGGGAATTTCGGTGAAGAAGGGTGACAAGTGGAGCGCTGAACTGAACTATATCAGATCCGACTGGAGCGACAGCGGAATGGACAGATATGACGGATATAATGTAAACGGAGTATCCTCTTTCAGCACAAGCGTATCGCAGTCTTTCCGGGCAGGTTTCGAGATTGTGCCTAACAGGAATGATATAAGATATTATCTGCGCAGATGTTCCTACAGGGTGGGGGCATATTACGAGCAGGCGTATTACAAGCTTGACGGCAACACGGTGAATTCGATGGGCATCACCCTTGGTGTGACCTTGCCTGTCTTCAGGTGGTATAACGGTCTTACGTTGGGAGTGGATTTCGGACAAAGGGGAAGTCTGAAGACCAATATGGTAAGGGAAAGGTACGTCTCTTTTGTCGTAGGCTTCAATATTTTCGATATCTGGTTCCAGAAACCAAGATATAATTAACTGATATTGGCTGGATTATTGCTTGTTAAGAAATAAAACCTATATGAATATGAAAAAGAACCTCCTTTTTGTCATTTCTGCCTTTTTCATGCTGGCAGGCACCTGTGTGGTTTCGGCACAGGGAAAATACGGTGCAGACAGCGCTGAGTGTATAAAATATCTGTCTTATTACAACGAATACTACAAGCAGAAGAACTACGATGACGCCCTTCCGAACTGGAGAAAGGCTTATTCGCTTTGTCCTCCTACTGCGAACCAGACCATGCTTATAAACGGCACTGCTCTCTACAGGCGTCTTATAAATGCTAACAGGAACAATGTCATCTATGTCGAGTCTCTTATCGACACTCTTATGACACTCCATGATACCAGGGCGCAATATTATCCTAAATATGCCGTAACCGCCCTGAACAACAAAGGTCTCGACATGATAAATTATATCAAGGACGATCCTCAGAGACTTTATGACGAGTTCAAGGTGATAATATACAAGAACCAGGCTGCCGTAAAGCCGCAGATTCTTCTTTTCCAGCTCAATACGGCATGCCAGCTTTATCAGAACGGTTCAGTCATGCCTGAAGATGTCATCGCTACCTACAACAATGTGATGGAACTTCTCGACCAGATGAAGCAGACTCCTGACATAGAGAAGATAAGGACAGACTGTGAAAGTATCTTCATCGCCAGCAATGTGGCAAGCTGCGATAATCTCATTACTCTGTTCACACCGAGACTCGAGGCGGCGCCCGATGATCTTCAGCTCGCTTCGAATATTGTCAAGATGCTGTCTTCCACAGAAGGTTGTACCGACAATGATCTTTTCATGAAAGCCGCCAATACCATGCACAGGCTTGACCCTTCATATACTTCGGCATACTTCCTTTACAGGCTCTATTCATCTGAGGGAGATTATGACAATGCCATCAAGTTCATTGATGAAGCCATATCTTACCCTGAATCTGACAATGCGCAGGATGCCCAGTACTATTTTGAGGCGGCAGCCTTCAGCTTCAAGAGCGGAAAGAACTCCACGGCATTCAATTATGCACTCAAGGCAGCCGAGCTTGACCCTGCACTTGAAGGGAAAGCCTACATGCTGATAGGTACAATATGGGGTTCCCAGGTATGCCCTGGAAACGAAATAGAGAGAAGGGCTCCATACTGGGTTGCAGTTGATTATCTTGTAAAGGCAAGAAATGCTGATCCTTCGCTTGCAGAGGAAGTGAACGGACTTATATCCCAGTACAGACAGTATTACCCTCAGACGGCAGAGGCCTTCATGTACAACTACACTGACGGTGACTCCTACACCGTATCATGCGGCGGTATGAGGGCAGTGACTACAGTCAAGACACAGCAGTAATCTCACGTGATATTGTCACAGGAAATACTGGACAGGTCTTTTATTGCGGTAACCGGGAATCTTTTCCTGGTCGCCGCTTTCCTTTTATCTTCATGCGGAAGGAGCGATCTCGGTAAAGCAGAGAAACTGGATCTGGATTCCACGCCTGTACAGACTGTGGACAACATGTTTGTGGTGCAGTCAGAGAACGGCATACTCCAGATGAGGATGGAAGCCGATATCATGGAGCGTTACCAGAATGATTCCATGTCATATGAACTTTTCCCTGAGGGTCTTTCCGTTTTCGGATACAATGAGGAAGGGCTTCTTGAGACTGAAATCACGGCGGACAACGGAAGGCATGTGAAAATGGAGAAGGACGACAGCGAGACATGGGAGGCGTATGGCAATGTGGTCGTGAAGAACATAATCAACCAGGAAGTCATGGAGACCGATACCCTTTACTGGGACAGGAAGAACGAGAAGATCTTCACGGACTGTTATGTGAAGCTTTATTCACCTGACGGATTCATGCAGGGATACGGCATGGAATCTGACCAGAGAGCCAGGAATTCCATTATCCTTCAGCCTTTCGACAGTTATGGCGTGATTGTCCATGACAGTACCGAGGTAAGGATAGATTCTGTCAATTTTATAGGCCCTTTGATAAAAAAATAGTCAAAGATTCAACTAAAATTGTTATCTTCGCGCTCCATAACACTTTAAAGGAAAAATAATTTAAAATTTAATGATAAAATGGCTGTTCTTGAAAAAATCCGTGTAAAGTTCGGCATATTGATTTCCGTTGTGATAGCATTGGCATTGCTTTCATTCATCATAGATCCGAACACCGTAAGTCAGGTAGCCTCATCGATGTCTGAAAAATATCGTGTAGGCAAGATCAACGGTAATTCCGTCTCATATCAGGACTTTGACAATGAGTTGAATTACCAGAACCGCATTTTCGAGTATATGTACAGGAGAAATGCCAATACCGACCAGGAAATGCAGTATGTCAGGGATATGGCCTGGAAGACTTTCGTAGACAGGTACATGTTCCTTGCAAATGCCAGGAAGGCAGGTATACAGGTAGGGGAGTCCGAGCTTGTGGATCTCACGTCCGGAGATATGGTATCGCCTGTAATCTCGCAGATATTCGTGGACGAGAGCGGGGCTTTTTCAAAGGAAATGCTAAGCAGCTATCTCCAGAATATGAAGTATGACCAGACAGGCCAGGCTGAAATGTTCTGGAAGTATCTTCAGAACACTGTAGCCACCGACCAGTATTATTCGAAGTACAACAGCCTGTTTACAGCATCCAATTTCATCAATCCGCTCATGATGACAAACGAGATAGCTGACAACAACAATTCGGCAAATGTCGAGTTTGTCATGCTTCCTTACGGTTATCAGAAAGATACTGCCATCGTAGTGTCGGATTCCGAGATAAGGGAGTACTACAGGGCGCACAAGCACCTGTACAGACAGAATGCCAGCAGGGATATAGAGTATGTGGTCTTTGAAGTGAAGCCTTCACAGACTGATATCGCAGATGTCAGGGAAGAGGTGGTAGGAGTCTATGACGAGTTCGCGTCCGCAGAGAATGTCAAGAATTTCCTCATGAAGAACTCTGACAGACAGTATGTGGACGAATGGTACAAGAATGGAGAACTGAACACTGTGTCTTCGGATGTAAATGCCTTCGTATTCGACAATTCCACCAGAAAAGGTGATGTATCCGATGTCATCACCAAAGGCAATACATTCTATGTAGCCAAGGTAATGGATTCTGCCATGGTCCCTGATTCGGTATTCGTAAAGGGAATCCTTCTCCAGGGTGTCCAGACGGATCTTGCAGACAGCCTTCTCAATGTCATCCGTACAGGCAAGGATAATTTCGGGAATGTCGCTGCACAGTACTCGGCCTTCCATAATCCTCAGGCTGCCGAGACCGGTGATTATGGCTGGATGACCAAGAATACGATGTTCCCTGGTATGGAGTCGGTATTCACGGCCAAAGTCAACGACCTGTATATCATAGATACCCAGTATGGAAAGCATATTGTGAAGGTT
The DNA here is from genome assembly GCA_944326385.1 of uncultured Bacteroidales bacterium. Lineage (GTDB taxonomy): Bacteria > Bacteroidota > Bacteroidia > Bacteroidales > UBA932 > Cryptobacteroides. Next base: position 13,440 of record CALVDT010000028.1, read on the forward strand.
ACAGACAGGACCAGTCCTGTATTGAAGAAAAAGGTCGCAATACTTGAAAAGGAAGTTCTTCCGAGCGGCAATACAGTCAACGAGTATTATGTCCAGGCAAACGAACTTGCCACAAAGGCAGACGGGAAATATGACAACCTCAAGAAGGTGGCTGATGAAGAAGGTCTTGTGCTTCTTTCAAGAAACTATCTCCGTGAAGGTGAGGAGAACATAGGTTCCATAGATGACAGGACAAAGGAGATTTCGAAATGGGCATTCGAAGCCAAGGAGGGCAAAGTCTCCAATGTACTCAATATCAACAATGATTATTACGTTGTAGCGGCTCTGAAGAAGATACACAAGAAAGGCTATACACCTGTAAATGAAGTAGCTTCAAGCATCAATTCGATACTGTACAGCCAGAAGCTCGGAGAGAAGAAGGCTGCCGAAGTAGCTGAAAAGATAGCAGGACTTGATTCCATGCAGGCCATAGCCGATACGCTTGATACTACCGTAAGCACCCGTGAAGGTATTTCCTTCTCTTCGTACATGAGCCAGGGTCTTGATCCGGTATTCATAGGCGCTGTTTCCGTGGCTCCTGAAGGTGTGATATCGGCACCGCTTGCAGGCTCTGTAGGAGTATATGTCTACAAGGTGCTTTCACATGATACAGGGTCTTCATTTACGGAGGATGATGTGAAGAGCCGTGCTGCCCAGATGGCTTATTACAGCAGCCAGTCATTGCTTCCTGTCATGATGCAGGATGCGGATGTTGAAGACAACAGGGCAAGATTCTTCTAAAATGCAATAAAAAAACGGATTCGATTCAGTTCGGATCCGTTTTTTCTTTAACGTCATTTCGACGAATTTATGTTGTTCAGTACCAGGAAATTCGTCGAACAGTCGTTAAGGATTTCTTCGAAATCCATTTAATTGTCTTAAACCCCAGTCGCTGTAGCGACAGCCCCTTTTCAAGGGGCGCCACCCCCATTTACCCCCTCGCTGGGGGCTCGTCGCAGAACCTCGTCCTGCTCCTTCAGAGGTAATTCGATGTCTTTCAATAAATTGAAATTCATCGAACTCACGTTATTTATACAGTCATCGGTATTGTCCTGGCAATGCCGGAGGACTGTTCAGACGTTGAAAAGGAAGTGCATGATATCTCCGTCCTGCACGACATAGTCTTTCCCCTCGATTCCGAGTTTGCCGGCGGCCCTGCAGGCTGCTTCCGATTTCAGTTCGATGAAGTCATCGTATTTTATCACTTCGGCACGGATGAAGCCTTTCTCGAAGTCTGTATGGATGACTCCGGCTGCTTTCGGGGCCTTATCTCCCTTGTTTATGGTCCACGCGCGGCATTCATCGGGTCCTGCCGTGAAGAAAGTCTGGAGATTCAGCAGCGAGTAGGCACTTTGGATGAGTCTGACCACTCCGGATTCCTTCATGCCCATCTCTTCTATGAACATCTGTCTCTCCTCATAGCTTTCCAGTTCGGCGATGTCGGACTCTATCTTGGCGGCTATCACGAGTATTTCCGCATTCTCATCCTTGACAGCATCACGCACCTTGTCCACATAACCGTTTCCTGTAGCGGCAGATGCCTCGTCCACATTGCAGACATACATTACAGGCTTGTTCGTAAGCAGAAACAGATCTCTGGCCAGCTGTTGGTCTTCCGGATTGTCGAATTTCACTGTCCTGCAGCTCTTGCCTTCGAGAAGAGTCTCCTTGTATTTCGTCAGTATGGCGCAAAGCCTCTTGGCGCTTTTGTCCCCGCCTGCCTGGGCCTGCTTCTGTACTTTGGCAAGTCTGTTCTCGACTGTCTCGAGATCCTTCAGCTGCAGTTCCAGATCTATCACTTCCTTGTCCCTTACAGGGTCGATGCTCCCGTCTACATGCACTATGTTGGGATCATCGAAACATCTCAACACATGAAGTATAGCATCGGTTTCCCTGATGTTGGCAAGGAACTGGTTACCGAGACCTTCACCTTTGCTGGCACCTTTCACCAGTCCTGCTATATCGACTATTTCCACTGTCGCAGGGACTACACGTTTCGGCTTGCATATCTTTTCCAGTTCTTCAAGACGTCTGTCAGGTACTATGGTGGAACCTACATTAGGTTCTATGGTACAGAACGGGAAGTTGGCGCTCTGGGCTTTCCCTGAGCTGATACAGTTGAACAAGGTGGATTTACCGACATTTGGAAGTCCTACTATTCCACATTTCAATGACATATTCCTGTGTATTTAAGTCGGTTGATGACAAAAAATTAAACAGCTTCCAAACGAAGCAGGCAGCAAATTTAGAAACAGTTTTGAAATTTTGAAAAAATTTCTTTTTCAAGCAGTTTTCAAGGACAGGAATTTCTTTTTCTTAATGTTTTCCGGAAAATTTCTGATGACATTTGCCTGAGGAAAACAGATTATGTGCTGACATGGAGCTTTTAATATGCATGATGCTTTTCATTCATTCCTTCATTCTTCCTGCGGAGGAAGAAGACAAGGATATGCTGTTGGCGGCATTCTGGAATCTTGAGAATTTCTTTGACTGGAAGGATGGGGGATACAGCGATTCAGACCGTGATTTCAGCGCTTCAGGAGACCGTTGCTGGACGAAAAGCAGATATTGGAGGAAATGTCATGGCGTGGCCAAGACGATTCTCTGGATGAAAGACCGGTACGGCAGACTTCCTGATGTGGCTGGCTTTGCGGAAGTGGAGAACAGGGGAGTGCTGGGATGCGTGACGGAAGGTACACTTCTGAGAAAATATGACTACAGCCAGATACATCAGGATTCTCCCGACCGGAGAGGGATAGATGTCGCACTCATATACAGGACAGGCATTTTCGACCTTGTATCATTCAGGAGTTTTCCGGTTACTGAAGATATGGAGGGGGAAAGCATGGCCACAAGGGATATTCTCCACGTGTGCCTGGAAAGGAAGGGGAATGACGGAAAAAGGTATCATTTTCTTGTCAACCACCATCCGTCCAAATACGGGGGAACAAGGGAATCGGGGAAGAAACGCCGGGCTGTGATGTCCAGGATGATCGGAATATGCGATTCACTGATCAGGGAAGGGGAAAGCAACATAATCTGCATGGGAGACTTCAACGATTCCCCGGACGGTGATGCATTTTCTCTTGCAGAGCCTCTCCTTGAGAACACAGGCATGGCTCTTCACCGTAAAGGAAAGGGGACGATAAGATTTTCCGGTAAATGGGAGCTGATAGACATGTTCCTTGTAAGCAGGGATGTGTCCGACAGGGTGGAGATGGAGATATGTGCACCGGGTTTCCTGCTTGTCAGGGATTCGGGGCATCCTGGCCTGAAGCCGTTCAGAACATACACCGGACCGGTATATTCCGGTGGTATCAGTGATCATCTCCCGATAATATTGAAGATATGTCCCGGTTGAAGATGATTCACGGGTATCAATTTCCATTGGATTGTCGATTTAATTTCATAAATTTGAAGAATATGTTTCAATTGTTTGAATTTTATCACAATTTATCGTCATGAAAACTAAAATAGCAGAGAAATTCAAGACTCTTTTCGGAGAGGAAGGAGACTTTTTCGCTTCGGCGGGCAGAATCAACCTTATCGGTGAACACACAGACTATAATGGAGGTTTCGTCTTCCCCGGTGCCGTAGACAAGGGGATAATGGCAGAAATCAAGCTTAACGGAACCGAGAAAGTCCGTGTCTTCGCCCTGGATATTGATGAATATGTGGAGTTCGGCCTGAATGAAGAGGATGCTCCCGTGCAAAGCTGGGCCAGATATGTGTTCGGAGTATGCCGTGAAATCATAAAGAGGGGAGGCCATATTTCCGGATTCAATGCAGTATTTGCAGGAGATGTACCTCTCGGTGCCGGCATGTCATCTTCAGCTGCTCTCGAAAGCACATTTGCCTTCGCCTTGAATTATCTGTTTGATCTCGGCATAGACAAATTCGAACTTGCAAGGATAGGACAGTCTACAGAGCACAATTACTGCGGAGTGAAATGCGGTATCATGGACCAGTTCGCTTCAGTCTTCGGAAAAGCGGGAAATCTCATGAGACTCGACTGCAAGACCATGGAATACAAATATTATCCGTTCCATCCGGAAGGATACAAGCTGGTGCTTCTTGATTCCGCGGTGAAACATGAACTGGCTTCGTCCGCCTATAACAAGAGGCGCGAATCCTGCGAAAGGGCTGCCGCCGCCATAAGGAAGAACCATCCTGAGGTGGAGTTCCTGAGAGATGCCAGAATGGAATGGCTGGAGGAAGTCAAGGCTGACATTACAGAGGAGGATTACATGCGTGCAGAGTATGTGATAGATGAAGTGCAGAGAGTCCTGGATGTATGCGACGCCTTGGAGAGAGATGACTATGAGACTGTCGGCCAGAAGATGTATGAGACCCATTACGGGATGAGCAAGCTTTATGAAGTAAGCTGCGAGGAACTGGATTTCCTGAACGATGTGGCTAAAAAGTGCGGAGTTACAGGTTCACGCGTCATGGGAGGCGGCTTCGGCGGATGTACCATCAATCTCGTAAAGAATGAATTGTATGATCATTTCATTTCCGAGGCTGTGGATTCCTACACAAAGAAATTCGGCCATGCTCCAAAGGTTTATGATGTGGTCATTAGCGATGGAGCACGGAAATTGCAGTAAACGGGGATAGTGCAGTGATGCACGTTTCATAACACACATTTTCACACACACATCCGGTCGCGACTGATTTCTGTGGTCAGTCGCGACCTTTTTACGTGTATGAAGCGGGGTGCCTTATTTCATGATGGAAAGTATCCAGTCCCGGTCGATTCTTGAGAACCTGTCCTTGTCCGGTATGATATCCGGATTCCTGCTGATTATGCCGAGTGAATCTTCATAGACATTGTACCCGATATTCAGGCTCATCATCTGGCCTTCACGTGGATAGATGAAGACGATAGCCTTGCCGTCTTCAGTCTCTTCAAGCCTGTGGAAATGGAAAGGGACGGAGGATGCCGGTGCAGCTTCTGATCTGTCCTTTGCCGTCAGTTCCATTTTTGTCACGTATTTGCACATCTCTACAGCCATATCATCAAGACCGGCATCGAAAATCAGGATTTTCTCCATCAATGCACCGACATCGCTTACCATTCTGAGCCTGTATCCTCCCATGGCTTTGGTATGATTGGCTATTGCCTGCATCTGCGACTCGGGAAGATCTCCGGAAGGCATGAGCCATATCATTGTCTTTCCTGCAGGGTCGTGATACAAGGTCTCGTATTTCGCCAGATTCGCCTGATGGCAATGCGGACATTCCCAGATGAAAAGCGAGCCGTCCCTGAGCCTGTCTTTCAGTTCGGGATTTTCAGCGGTATTTATGCTTTTGTAGATGGTTATCCTGGTCTTCTCTCCGCATTTGCAGCATGGAGCCAGCGCTTCAGCTATGATGGACATATACAGTAGGTTTTTGATTCAACATGCAAATCTAACTGATTTTCCGGAAATCCGGCACACAGGTCAGAAGCTTATCTTTATGACAGGCTTTATCGAATGACTGATGACCCTGGAGCCGTTCTCGTTCATCATGGAGAACAATGTACCGAAATTATAGGAATAATCCACCCCGAGTTCCACAGGTATGGCCCAGACAAGACGTCCGAACTGGAATGTCACGGAAGAACCGGCAGAGCACAGATGCCGCTGCGGGTATCTGGAATATCCGTAGTCGAAATGTGGAGTTATGACCATCCTGTTCAGGTAGAGGAGCGGCGTGATGTTGATATCTCCGAGATGGATCGGTATCGCATAATCGAAAGAGGCAAGGGCGGCGAATGTAGGACTGTACAGATCTCTCACCATGGTGCCTTCGAGCCCGCGCGGAAGAATCGCATAAGCCGGGTTGAAAATCCCTTTGTCAAGCAGCATCTGTGTCGTGACAGCTATTTTCCCTCCCTGGCCAGAACATATCCCCGGAAAATATCCGTACATATGGAAATACCATGAACCTCCCAGCTTTATGGCCGGCAGTCTGCTGCTTCCGGCTGCGTACGACATCCTTATACCGGTCTCTGCGCCTATGCCGTATCTCGGGAAGATTTCGGATTTCGCCATGTCACGGAGCAGCCAGAATTGTGCAGATGTTGTGACGGAATGGTTCAGCAGTCCGTTATACCTGCTGTTGTCTATTTCCCATGATACCTGTGGCAGAAAATTCAATGTCCTGCCTCCGGTTTCCTTTGAGAGAGGGACATAAATATCGAGTTTCCCTGCCAAGGACGGCCCTTTGTGCGGCGCCCTTGTGACCGTACCGTCTTCAGCCAGAGTATAGTTCCATGACAGCCTGTCGTTTATGAAGAAACTGCCTTCTATTACGGGATACCATCCTGCGTATGTGAAACTCAGGTGTCCGCCGTGGACCCGGCCGGAACCGTCAGGATCAGGCCGCCAGCAGTAGCCGGCATTGCCGTAGGCTGTACCGAGAACGTTCTGCGACAGGACAGTAGCCCCGATTGAGACGTAATCATACAGTTTCTCTCCCTTAATTTCGGAAAGCCGCTCCATATTGCAGTATAACGGAGCCCATGAATGAAGCCTGAGCAGGTGCAGCCCCTTCCTGTATCTCCGGGGTGCGGATATTTCCACGTTTGCGATATCCGTATCTTCACTGAATGCCAGTCTTTCCTGCTGGACAAGCTCCTTTTCCACTTCCGATTTCCTTATAGACCCGAATGATGCGGGAATATGGAAAAGACCGGAAGAATCCGTTTCACGCAGATCGTATCCGAGATGGTCAAGCCGGCTGAAATACAGTTTTTTCCCTGAACCGTCGAAAACAAAATCCCTGGCTCCGTATTTTTCTGATACAAGCCGGAATGCTTCATATCCGTCACCTTTGTTTTCAAGCTGGTACAGATCAAAGACTCCGGATGCATCGGAAGAGAAGACGATCAGGCTGTCCCTGGTCCCGAGATTCCTTATGGTACATCTTGCAGGACCGAGGATTTCCTGCCACGACAAGATGCCTGTATCTTTGTCAGCCACAGCCTTGTAGATGGAGCTTCCGAGATCCGAGACGCCAGAGACATACAGCCCGTCCTCTCCCCATGTGCATTCAGTGAAAAGCACTCCGTCTTCCGGGAATGGCAGTATATCCATTCCGGTTCCTGTCCAGGCATCGAGTATTATCACTGAAGTCTTGTCAGGTTCAGGGCCGTAGATTGCGGCTATCCTGGCTCCGTCGGGAGAGACACATGGATTGAACGCATTTATCTTCGAGGTCAATGTCCGGATCTTGCCTGAAGCCGTATCGTAATACCGGATGATGTTTGTCTGCCTCTGCTTCCATCGCCAGTCGCTGTCAATCTCGCTCCAGTAAAGGCGACCGGCGGTTTCCGACCAGACCAACCTGCCGCAGCTTTCCGGGAATGAGGATATCCTTTCAATATCCTTGTCTGGAGATATCCTTACCAGGCAGGCGCTTTTATCCATTGTTTCCAGAACGGAGAACAATGTCCCGTCGGGCAGGACAGCGGTAGAAGACCAGCTGGAATATTTCCCGTCCTTCCGCGGAAAGACCGGAGAAGAGACAGTAAACGGGGCCCTTAGCTGCTGCTCGGCTGAATATAAGTCCCTGTGATAGTCCACGATTTTCCTGAATGTCTTCCTGTGCAGATTTCCTCCTGTAATGCGTTTGTTAAGCGAAGACCCATAGAAGATATCGTACGGGCGTCGGCTGATATGGGTAAGATAATCTGCGGTGTAGTCAGGTTTGTCGTACATGGTCCGGATGCCGCTGAGGATCATATAGCCGAAAGCGTCGAGATCGGGAGTATGGTTCCTGTACGAGCCTATGGCCCAGCGGTCCCATTTGTAGCCTCGGACATCTCCGGCATCGAACGCGGCCATGTAATAATTCAGGAATTCCCCATAGCGGCCATATCCTGCCGGGACAAGAGATGAGGCAGCGACCGCGGCATCTCCTTCCAGCATCCATCTTTCAGGGTAAAGACCAAGAACCGCGGCAGGGAAGAATTCACCGAGTATCCAGGTAAATGGCTTGAATACATTCGATCTGGCAGCCTGAAAATGGGTGGCTTTCCTTGACAGGTTCACAACGGCAAGTTCCGATACCGGTCTGGAAAAATTCAGATGTCCCTGAGGCAGGACAGGCAGGTCTATCCTGGACGGAAACCGGGAGATACTGAAATTCCAGGCTGCGTTTTCCGGATGCAGCACCACCGGTATCCTTGTCGGCATGAAGCCCGAAGTCCCGGATATGGCTTTGCCGTAATGTCCGAAAAGCCTGGCATAATCCGTCGCAAGACTGTCATAGCCTTCCGGATAGATGATCGTGAAACCTGCGGCACGTATGCTGTTCCATCTGATATAGGACGGATCCTGCAGGGTCTGGCTCAGCTGTGCATTGATAATCTGTGGGCACAGCAGAGCCGTCAGGGCAAGCAGAAGTTTATTTTTGACAGCAGTTCTCATGTCGCCCGGTCCCTCAGAAATCAATGCTGAATACAGGGCCGATGTAGTGTCTGCCCGGTTTTATTCCCTCCCGGCTCAGAGACTTGAATGAAGGCCCACCATTGTATGAGTATGTGATTCCGAACGAGGCAGGGAACTGGAGTCCGATGAAATTCCCGAATTCCATCTCGATGGTGGCTCCTGCCGAGAACAACTGCATATCGTCATTGAATGAATAATCGAAATGTGGTGTGATGATACCTCTTGACACATAGAACAGATTGCCTATATGGAAATCTCCCAGCGGGAACGGCATGGCGTAATCCGCCGAAAGCCGAATGCCTGACTTTGTGGCTGCAATCAGTTCGGAAAGTCTGCCGTAAGAGGAAAGGCCGCGCGGAAGAGTATTGATACCGGACATGAGGGGAGTCTCTTTTCCTATTCTCTGCCTGAGAGTTACAGTCAGCTTCAGACCCTGGTTGCCATGGATTCCCGGGACATATCCGTAAGCGTGCAGGTAAGCGGACGGAGCGATCACACTGCCGGTTCCGGGATATACCGTGGCTCCGGCTTCTACACCAAAACCCAATTCAGGATATACATCCGCATGGGCTGCCGGAATCATCATATAGTATCTTGCAGCTGCGGTCAGGGACTGGTACGGGACAGTCCAGCCGCCGGTGTTTCCGTATTTGGTGTACTTCATCTTCCTGGCTTCATGGTCATATGATGTAAGTACACGGTATTTCCATGTATTGACCCGGTCGTTGCTGATATTGTATGTTACCTGCGGGACAAGCCCTCTTGACCAGCCTCCGGAGGAGAAATTGAAAGGTATATAGACCGAAACGGCGCCGGAAACCAACGGCATGTCCCCGTATCTGTATGCATATTGTTCCATGACCGGACCGCCGACAACCAGCGAGACGTCAGAGCCTTCCAGAGTCCTTGCCGCCCTGTCATTGATATCCAGTCTGGCTTCTATTACAGGATACAGGCCTGACCATGTGAATTTCAGATGGGCGGAGTGTCTCCATTTTCCGGAAGTAACGGGATCCTGATGGGCAGAATAGCCGACGAATCCAGTGAAAGTCCCGAGATGGTTCTGGAAAAGAGCCGTGGCACCGAGGGATGCATAGCTGTAGTAGGTCTCGTAGCTGCCGCTGCTGATATTGTCATAATCGAAATACAGAGGAGCCCATGAATGCAGGTTGAAAAGATGAGGGAATTTCCTGTACCGTTCCGGTTCTGAAATGCCGATGGTGTCACTGTCCGGGATTCCGGCATTTCCCGCAATCCTCTTTTCCTGCCTGCTCAGGGAATCGGCCACCACGTACCTGTATCTTATGTTGAAGTCCACTTTCCGGTGAAGCAGGGAGTCCGCCTTTATCATGACCACAGGTGATCCTGTCCTGTCTCTGGTCGAGCATATCAGGTATTCGCTGTCATCGGTGAATGTATAGTCCGAACATCCGTACCGGGTCGAGGTCTCCTGCCATACTTCCCCGGTATGCGGGTCCATGGTGTATATCTCATTTGTGCCTGTCCTGTCTGACGTGAACATCAGATACCGTCCTTCAGCGGAAAAGTTGAAGAACATGACAGGTGACGGAGCCAGGGTCTCTTTCCAGATGTATTTCCGATCGACATGCCTGTCGGGACGGCTGATTTCCAGATGATAGATACCGATACCTGCAGATGACAGGGCCGTGCCGTATATGGTGTCGTCCAGCCACGCTGTCTCGATAAGCTGGAGAGAATCGGGCAGGGAGAAAGAGACTTCCTTTTCCCCGCTCTGTCCGTCGAGAATGCACAGATGCGAACGTCCGTCATCAGAGTATTCAGTCACGGCGATATGGCTGTCAGAAGGGGACGGAGTCGGATTGAAAAGCCTGCCTTCCCTGGTGAGAGTCCTTTTTCTTCCTGTCTTCAGGTCAAGATAACGTATGGCAGAGTCATATTTCAGCGACCATCTCGAATCAGGCAAAGTCTCGCTCCAGAATATCTTCCCGAGGGGTTCCGACCAATACAGCATGCCTGCATGGCTGCCGAATGACGAGATTGTCTCTTCCTTTCCGTCCTCGTTTATCCTTACCAGCTTCCGGCTCTTGTTGAAGCTTTCCTTCAATGAATACAGGTCTCCGTCTGCAATAAGATTCTCTTCATACTCGGTAAATACCTTTGCCGGAGCTGAAACCTGCCTGTATGGCAGAAACGGAGCCCTTTCCTTCATGTCCTCAGTCCAGATGCCGTGGTACAGCTCCATGGATCCGGAGACGAGCTCCCTGAATTTCCTGCCTGTAAGTCTTTTGCTGACAGTGTTTCTTGCCACTATATCATACGGCCGTACGGCATAATGGGTAAGGAGCTGCCCGGTGAAATCGGGCACATCGTAAAGATATCTTATCCCGCTGATGGTCATGTATCCGAATGCATAATGGTCAGGTGTGTAATGCCAGTATGAACCATAAGCCCATCTGTCTGCATTCCTGAAATCCCCGCTATCGAATGCTATGCGGTAATAGTTCATGAAATCGCTGACCCTGCCCCTTCCTGATCCGGACAATGCAGTTTCAGCCACCACCGCATCCCCTTCCAGAAGCCATTTGTCGGGATAAATGCCGGCCAATGCCCCATTGAACATCTCACCGAATATATAATAGAACGGCCTGAAGCAATGGCTGAGTCCGAATTGCATCTGTGCCGTGTGTCTGGATTCGTGTATGGCAAGCATTGTAGCCCATGGAAGCGGTTCAGGGGCATAACCTGCAGGACTGGTGTAGAAATCCATCCTTTTCGGAGCCCAGGCTACCGAGCCGTTGGACATGGCACTGTACGGATGCAGGATTACCGGCATTCTGGTCCTGGTCATCTGTCCCGGAGCAAAGCCTGCGCTCCTCGACACGGCAGATCTGTATCTTTCAAGTTCCAGAGCATAGCTTCTGGCCGTGGAGTCGAGGCCGGAAGGGTATATGACCTTGTAATAAGGACTTTCAATATATGACCATCTTACGGATGCAGGGTCGTCCCCGCCCAGGAAGAACTGGGCAGACACTGTCTGTGCCGTCAGGAACAGGACAGCTGCGGTTATGATGTGTCTGATCACTTTCATTTACAGGTGGTTTACGGCGGAACCGCTGCAATATCCTGCAAAATTAAGAAACTGTTTTGAATTTTTGTATCATAAGTTTTATGATGTTTTATGGTGGGATTTTGTTTGTCCTGCATTGATATAATGTGTATATTTAACGGATATTTCAAATAAGATTGTTATGGAACTGAAAAATCTGGCTGTCATTGCCGCTGTCCTGCTGCCGGTCTGCTGTGCGGCAGCTGCCGTGAAACATTATGAAGTAGCATCTCCTGACGGGGCTTTGGCATTGAGGGTTGATGTCGGGGAGAAGATTACCTGGTCGCTTTCCCATGACGGAGATGAACTTATTGTGGAATCCCCGGTGTCGATGACCCTCGAAGACGGGAGTTCGTATGGAATACAGCCCGGCCGTGCAGCATGCAGGAAGGTTTCCGTGGACCGGACGATAGAGGCATCGTTTTATAAGAAAGCCGAAATCAGGGATTGCTTCAATGAAATGACATTGAACTTCAAAAGTTTCAGTTTGATTTTCAGGGCATATGACGAAGGTGTTGCCTACAGATTCGTATCGAAGTCGAAAACCCCGTTCAAGGTGGTTTCTGAAGAAGCGGAATTCGTTTTTCCTCAGGATGCCAAGGCATATATCCCGTATGTGTTAAAGGCTGGCACAGGTGACGATGTTTTCGAACCACAGTTTTTCAATTCATTCGAGAACACTTATGAGTATTCCGAGCTTTCCGGATGGGAGACAGGAAGACTTGCCTTCCTTCCGCTTGTAGTGGAGGCTGCCGGAGGGAGGAAGATCTGTATCACGGAAGCCGATCTGCAGAATTATCCCGGGATGTATCTGTACAATTCCGATGGAAATTCGACATTGGAGGGCGTTTTCGCGGCAGTCCCTGACAAGATTGAACAAGGCGGGCACAATATGCTGCAAGGCGTGGTTAAGTCACGCAAGCCGTATATTGCCGAGTGCGGGCCAGGAGAAGTCTTCCCATGGCGAGTCGTTGTCGTATCGGAAGAAGACAAGGAACTGGCGGATAACGATATGGTATACAAACTGGCCGAGCCTGCCGACCCAGACATCGACTTCAGCTGGGTGAAACCGGGGAAAGTGGCGTGGGAATGGTGGAATGACTGGAATCTGTATGGTGAAGATGTTGATTTCAGGACCGGGATCAACAATCCTACGTACAAATACTACATAGACTTTGCATCTGAACACGGCATCGAATACGTGATACTGGACGAGGGGTGGGCAGTGAACCTGCAGGCCGATCTCATGCAGGTTGTTCCGGAGATTGACCTGCAGGAGCTGGTAGACTACGGCAAGGAGCGCAACGTAGGGATAATCCTCTGGGCCGGTTACCTGGCATTCGACAGGGATCTTGAGGATGTGTGCAGATATTTCTCGGATATGGGAGTGAAAGGCTTCAAGGTCGATTTCATGGACCGTGACGACCAGTTGATGGTACGGTTCCACAGCAGAGCTGCGGAGGTCGCCGCCAGATATCATCTCATGCTGGACTATCACGGGACTTACAAGCCGACCGGTCTTCACAGGACGTGGCCGAATGTGGTGAACTACGAGGGCGTACATGGTCTGGAGCAGATGAAGTGGTCACCGGTCGGAGAAGACCAGGTGACATATGATGTCACGATTCCGTTCATCAGGATGGTTGCCGGCCCGATGGACTATACGCAGGGAGCGATGCGGAATGCATCGAAGGCAAACTACTATCCTGTAAACAACGAGCCAATGAGCCAGGGCACGAGATGCCGCCAGCTTGCGGAATACGTGGTGTTCGAATCCCCTGTGAATATGCTGTGCGACTCGCCGTCGAATTACAAGGCCGAGCCGGAATGTACGGAATTCATCGCGGGAGTGCCTGAAGTTTGGGATGAGACGATAGCGTTGGACGGGAAAATCGCCGAATACGTGGTGATTGCCCGCCGCAAGGGCGATACATGGTACGTCGGCGGCATGACGGACTGGAATGCACGTACACTTACCATCGACTTGTCGTTTCTCGGAGAAGGACAGTATTCGATGGAGCTTTACAGGGACGGTGCCAATGCCGACCGTGCAGCCCGCGACTATCGGAAGGAAACGATACCTGTCCCTTCGGATCTGAAACTGACTGTCAGCATGGCTCCGGGCGGAGGTTTCGCTGCGAAAATCACCGCCGACAAGACAATTTAGCAGCGCATTCCGGGATTGAAAATATTGTCGGTACTTCGGAATCGCAGACAAGATATTCCCAATTGAGGGATACTGTTTATGTGTCTATATCTGCGCGTACCGATTCTGATATTCGTGTGGTGGATATTAGGTTTTGTAAAGGGCGCGTCATCCTATAAGTTCAGAGGGAGAATAATGCCTTTGTAATATCGATTATTCGGCACACAGACGATTTGATGCACCGGACGGTGCGGATGTTCCCGGTGTTTTTACGGATGTTAAGGAAATAATGGCAAAAAATTAAAATTTTTTTGTGTATTTTTGCCGGAACTTTGGTTTTGCAACTATAACCTTGACATATGCAGATATTTCTTCAGATCTTCACCCTTCTGGGTGCGCTGGGCATGTTCCTTTACGGAATGACCCTCATGAGCGAAGGATTGCAGAAAGCGGCGGGAGACAGGCTGAGGTCATTTCTGGCCTCGATGACATCCACACCGTTCAAACAGGTGCTGACAGGTCTTGGCATTACTGCGATCATACAGTCTTCGAGTGCGACTACTGTGATGGTAGTCAGTTTCGTGAACGCAGGACTCCTTTCACTTGCGAATGCCATCGGTGTGATAATGGGGGCCAATATCGGTACTACTGTCACCGCCTGGCTCATTTCCATCCTTGGGTTCAAGGTGGACATATCGGTACTTTCCATACCATTGATGGCTATAGGCTTTGTATTTTTCGTAGCCAAGAAAAGCAAGAACAAGAGCATAGGTGAGTTCATCATCGGTTTTGCCCTGCTGTTCCTAGGACTGAGTTTCCTCAAGAATTCAGTGCCTGATCTCAGCCAGGCTCCGGATGTACTGTCGTTTCTGCAGCACTGGGCCGGTTTCGGATATGGTTCAGTATTGATTTTCGTCCTCATAGGAACATTGCTCACCATAGTCCTCCAGTCATCGAGCGCGACAATGGCATTGACCCTGGTCATGGTGAATGCAGGCTGGATTCCTTTCGACATAGCTACGGCCATGGTGCTGGGAGAGAATATCGGAACCACCATTACGGCGAATATAGCTGCGGCCGTGGCGAACGTATCGGCCAAAAGGGCGGCAAGAGCCCATACGGTCTTCAACGTCTTCGGAGTCATCTGGGTGCTGATACTTTACAGGCCGTTCCTGAAGCTTATTGGAATCATAGTGGAGGCGATGGGATATCCGAATCCTATGACGTCAAGCTTTGCTGATGCCCAGCAGGGGACAGCGGAATATGCGGCTCTCCAGACATCGGCTCTCTATGGGGTTTCGATGCTGCATACCTTGTTCAATACGATAAATACCTGTATCCTGATATGGTTTGTACCGGTAATCGAGAAGATCGTCACATGGATGGTCAAGAGTCCGGAAGGCGACGAGGAGACTTTCAGGCTCAGGTTCATACAGGGAGGTCCGCTCAGCACTGCGGAACTTTCGCTTGACGAAGCAAAGCAGGAGATAGTCCATTTCGCTGAAGTGTGCCATAAGGGATTCGCTTATGTACGGCAGGCCATAAACGAGACGGACAAGGACAAATTCGAGGAACTGAACCAGAAACTCGTTAAATACGAGGAGATCACTGACAGGATAGAGTTCGAGATAGCCTCATATCTGAATGAAGTCTCCAAATCGGAGATAAGCGAGGAGTCCGGAGCCAGGATAAAGGCCATGTACAAGATCATAGGCGAAATGGAAAGTCTCGGGGACTCGGGTGAAGCCATAGCCAGGATGCTGCAGCGGAAGAATGTCCATGGCAAGATGTTCGACGAGGCCATGCTCCGCCGCCTGAACAAGATGATGGATCTGGTGGACGATGCATACCTGGCCATGATCAGCAATCTGAAGAAGAAGTATTCCGAACTGAACGACATATCCAATGCCACTGACTCTGAAATCCAGATCAATGAATACAGGAATGCCCTGAGGGAAGAGCACATCGTCAATCTCGAAAGCAACAGCTACAATTACCAGACAGGGGTATTCTACATGGATATCATTTCGGAACTCGAGAAGATGGGAGACTTCATGATCAACATCTCCCAGGCGGAATTTGCAATAGCGGAAGAAAAATGAACATAAGATTCATTACAGCATTATGCGTCATCGTGTCGGTGGTCTCCTGTGGACAACGGCACGATGATGCTTTTCAGCCGAGACCGTTTCCGAATGTGGCGGTTCCGGTCATGATTACCGGAAAGGAAGAGTCGGTATCATTCCTGGCAGAACATTTCTGGGATGAATTCACTGATACCTCAGTGGTGTTTCCGTCGGATTCGGTGCTTGTGAACGGCGTAAGGAAGACGGATGTCGAGCAGGCGTACGCGAATTATGCCGCTGTCCTCGGCATGGCTTCCTTCGATGAGGCGGTCAGGTCCGTGGGTCTTCTGTTCGACAGGATTTCCGCAATGGAAAGCAAGGACACTTCATCGAATGTGTTCGAAACCCTGACAGTCTTTACACAGAGATATCTCTATGATCCGAATTCGCCATACAGGAATGAGGATCTTTACTATCCGTTTGTCAAGGGTCTCTCTGAGAGCAGTTTTGTACCTGATGAAATGAAACCGGCGTACGGCTATGATGCAAGGATGTGTGCCTTGAACAGGATAGGGACGAAGGCGGCGGACTTCTCCTTCTGCGACAAAGACGGCAGGAGGTATTCCCTTTACGGGATAAAGGCAGAATATATCATCCTCTTCTTCAGCAATCCCGGCTGTACGGCCTGCAAGGAAATAATCGATGTCCTGGATTCGGATCCGGCGGTGGCGGACATGATCAGGACAGGCAAGCTTGCAGTGCTCAATATCTACATAGATTCGGACCTTACGGAATGGTACAAGTACATGCCGGTTTATCCGGACAGCTGGTATAACGGCTATGATCCCGATGCCGTGATAAGGACCGATGTCCTGTACAATGTCAGGGCAATACCGTCGCTTTATCTTCTTGACAGGGACAAGACGGTCCTGATGAAAGATGCTCCGCAGGAAGTGCTTTTCCGCTGGCTTGACAGTCTTGAAAATTTATGATATAAAATTTCAAAACAGATTCTTAATTTTATAAATTTGTTGATTCGACTTTGAGAAGTCGTTCGGATTTTTGAAAACGGCTTCTGAATTTGTTTTACGTCCAAAACCTGAATACAATGAAGATAGAAAAGAAAATCTGGGGGAAGACCCCTTGTGGAAAGGAAATTCACAAGTATACCATTACAAATGCTTCGGGAGCATACGTGGAACTTTCAGAGGTGGGGGCGGGAATAGTGGCTGTCGTCGTGCCTGACAAGGACGGGAAGCTGGCGGATGTTGCGCTCGGTTATAAAGACCCGTTGAGCTATTTCGGTGACGGGCCTTGTGCCGGAAAAGTCCCTGGTAGATTTGCCAACAGGATAGCGAAGGGACGTTTCACTCTGGACGGGAAAGAGTATGAACTGCCTGTGAACAACGGACCTAATCATCTCCATGGCGGTCCGGAAGGTTTCCAGGATCAGGTCTGGGAAAGCCGCGAGAAAGACGGGGGAGTGGAGTTCTTGTATTACTCACAGGACGGTGAGATGGGATATCCAGGAGCATTGAAAGCCGTAGCCAGATACGAGTGGTCGGACGAGAATGAGCTGACGCTCATACTGACGGCGGAATCGGACGCCCCGACTGTGGTGAATCTGACCAATCACGCGTATTTCAATCTGAACGGTGAAGGAAACGGGGACATTCTCGGCCATGAACTTCTGCTCAACGCCTCCGAATATCTCCCTACGGACGATACCCTTATCCCTCTTGGGAACAGCGAGGATGTGGCCGGGACTCCTATGGATTTCGTTAATCCGAAGCCTATAGGCCGGGATATAAATGCTGATTATCCGGCCCTGAAATACGGTAAAGGCTATGACAGCTGCTGGATTATCGACGGCAGTGCGGAAGAGTCGGTACGGTTTGCCGCCGAACTTTATGCTCCGGAAAGCGGCAGGGTGCTCCAGGTCTATACTACCCAGCCCGGAGTTCAGGTCTATACAGGAAACTGGCTGGCCGGCTGCCCTGAAGGCAAATGCGGCAGAAGCTACAATGACTATGAAGGCGTAGCCATAGAGTGCCAGAGATTCCCGGATACCCCGAACAAGCCGGACTATCCTTCCGCAGTCCTGCGTCCGGGTGAATTCTACCACGAAGCCATAGTGTTCTCCTTCGGTGTCCGCAAATAACATGTCCTGACAGTTTTCCAGAAGATTCCTTTATGAAACAGTATCTTGACCTGCTGAGACATATCCGCGAGAACGGTACTATGAAACATGACCGCACCGGAGTAGGGACGCAGAGCATTTTCGGCTATCAGATGAGATTTGACCTGAGCCAGGGCTTTCCTCTTCTCACTACAAAGAAAGTCCATCTCAAATCCATCATATACGAGCTCCTGTGGTTCATCTCCGGTGATACCAACATTAAATACCTGAAAGACCACGGTGTCTCCATCTGGGATGAATGGGCAGATGAAAACGGAGATCTCGGCCCGGGTCACGGACATTAGTGGTGCGGCTGGCCGACCCCTGACGGCGGTACCATAGACCAGCTTTCGAATGTGATAGAGACCCTGAAGCATAATCCTGATTCACGTCGTATGATAGTGTCTGCATGGAATGTGGCAGAAGTCGACAAGATGGCTCTTCCTCCATGCCATACCATGTTCCAGTTCTATGTGGCTGACGGCAGGCTTTCCTGCCAGCTTTACCAGCGCAGCGCCGATGTGTTTCTCGGAGTGCCTTTCAATATCGCGTCATACGCTTTGCTGACCATGATGATAGCCCAGGTATGCGGATATAAGCCTGGAGAATTCATCCATACGACCGGTGATACACATATTTACAAAAATCATTTCGATCAGGTGGCGCTCCAGCTTTCGCGTGAGCCTCGACCTTTGCCTGTGATGAAGATAAATCCGGAAAAGAAGGATATCTTCTCTTTCGAATATGAGGATTTCAGGTTGGAGGGGTATGAGCCGTGGCCTGCTATTAAGGCACCGGTCGCCGTATAGCCGAGGCGCCAGAACGGGCGCATTGCGGTGTTGCCGGCGGGATTCGGGCTCAGTCATTTACGGGAGTAAACTCCTGTCGCCCTCACCCTTGGCGCCTTGCACTGCACCCGTTCTGACGCCCCGGTGTGGAGAAGTTAGTTCTGACGCATCCGGGCGGAGAATATAAAGATAGCGGGCGCATTGCGGTGTTGAGAATATAAAGATAACGTATGAAGAAGTATATAATAGCGGCGGTGGCGGATAACTGGGCCATAGGCAGGGGAAATGCCCTGCTTTGGCATATTTCCGGGGATATGAAATATTTCCGGCAGGTCACTACGGGCAGCCCGGTCATTATGGGCAGGAAGACTTTCGAGTCCATCGGCAGACCTCTGCCGAAGCGTCGGAACATAGTCATTTCGCGGTCTGCCGGGAGCATTGACGGAGTGGAGGTTGCCAGGTCTCTGGAGGAGGCGTTCGCATTGGCCGGAGGCTGTGGCGAAGAACAGTCATTGGCCGGAGGCCATAGAAACAGTCGGACATTGACAGCAGGTCCTGAAAAATGCTTTGTGATAGGCGGCGGAGAGGTTTACAGGCAGGCTATGGGCATGGCTGACGGGCTGTTTGTCACAGAGGTGCATTGCGAGGTGGCTGATGCCGACACTTTTTTTCCTGAGATTTCCCCTGAAACATGGAAAGAGGTGTCGCGGTCGGAGCGTATGAAGGATGAGGAGTCGGGGCTGGAGTATGAATTCGTAGTTTACGAAAGATGTAGCTGATATATTTGAAATTAAACGGACTTGACATGGAAAGGGAAAATTTCGGAAGCCGCTTCGGCGTTCTCGTAGCGATGGCCGGTTCTGCCATAGGACTTGGGAATCTGTGGAGGTTTCCGTATCTGGTAGGCTCTTACGGAGGAGCGGCATTCATCTTCGTGTATATTTTCTGTGTGTTCCTGCTTTGTCTGCCGATTTTCATTTCGGAGGTCACGGTAGGGCGCAGAAGTCATTCGAATGCATTCGGTGCCTTCAAGAAACTGGCTCCCGGGACGAAGTGGAAGTGGCTCGGGGCAGTGTCTGTGGTGACTCCTGTCATCGTAGTGTCTTACTACAGCGTGGTAGGCGGCTGGTCCGTGGAGTATTTCCTGAAGGCTGTGACTCTGGAGTTCACTACCGGAATGTCCCAGTCTGAGATGGGAATGATGTTCGGCAAATTCATTTCATCAGTGTGGTCTCCGCTGATAGGGCATACTATTTTCCTGCTGCTGACTGCGTTTATTATCATAGCAGGGGTGAAGAGCGGAATAGAGAAGTTCGGAAAGATCATGATGCCTCTGCTGTTCGTGCTGATCATCGTCATAGCTGTGAGGGCTTCTACTCTGCCTGGAGCAGGGGAAGGGCTGAAATATCTGTTCCAGCCTGATTTCTCGAAGATAGATGCGTCAGTTTGTGCTGCGGCTCTCGGACAGGCGTTTTTCTCGCTTTCTCTCGGTGTGGGCACTATCCTGACGTACGGCTCTTATGTGAAGAAGGATGAAAATATCATCGCTTCATCGACTTATACTGCATCAGCGGACTTTATTTTCGCCTTGCTTGCGAGCTGTGCCATCATGCCTGCCGTTTTCGCTTTCGGCCTGAATCCGCAGGAAGGGCCGGGTCTGGTTTTCGAGACACTGCCGTTTATTTTCGCGAATATGCCTCTCGGATGGCTGGTGGCTATCCTGTTTTTCCTGGCGTTGATAGTGGCTGCCCTGACTTCGTCCATTTCCCTGTATGAAGTGGGCGTGGCTTATCTGGTGGAGGAAAAGAAGTATTCCCGCCGCGGTGCATCCATCCTGATATTCACCATCGCGTGGGTGCTGGGCTGCCTGTGCTCCCTGTCATTCGGACCGCTGGCCGACCTGAAGATTTTCGGGCAGACCATATTCAATCTGTTCGACAAGGTGTCGGCGAACATCCTTATGCCTGTCGGAGGTCTGCTTCTGGTGATTTTCGTGGGCTGGGTGATGAAGAGGACGGACGTGATAGACGAGATGACGAACGGAGGCCGGCTGAAAGGGAATCTGTGGATTTCAGGCTTCGTGTATTTCTTGATACGCTACATCTGTCCGCTGGCCGTCATCACCGTATTCCTGTCGGCACTGATATTTTAGGCTTTTTCTGCCGGTCTTGATTATGTAGGAGCTGTTCAGTTTCCGGCCTGCAGGATGAAAATATCTAATTTTTGCCGGTATCGGCAAGAAAATGCTTATATTTACGGAAAGTCTGATGATTTTATGCCGGAAACAAAAGAATTTGTCTCAGTACGTGAATATGCGGAGGCTCATGGGATTTCCGAACGTACAGTCCGAAATTATTGCGCTCTTGGCAAGATACCCGGAGTGTATTTGACGGGCAAGACATGGAATATCCCTGCGGATGCCTCCATTCCATCGCGCAAGAATGCGA
>CALVDT010000029.1 GCA_944326385.1 uncultured Bacteroidales bacterium
GCTGCCTTTCGTCCGCATCCATTGCATTTCCCTTACTTCCTATCCTGCGGCATTCTTCGATCTCGGAATCCGCGATGCGGCACAACATGTTCGAGATGCCGAACAAAGTCAGTCCGCCTGCGTTCCGTGCCTTTTTTACAGTATGCATGAAAGAGGTGAACTGTTCGGGCGATGTCTGGCTGTATGTATGTTCAAGTTCCTTGTATGTCATGATTGCGGCATTAAATCGTTCCAAATTTAACGATTATTGACAATATGATTGCCATTTCAGGAAAAATAACGGAAACCCGGAGAGGGAGTCTGGTCTGGATCGGATGGAATGCAGACAATCCTGCAGAAAAAAGGTACATTTAAAACTGTCCCGGACAATATTCCGGCAATTGACGTTCAGGTCAGGCGGATTCCGTGCTATCTTGCTGGAATTGAAGAATTAGAAAAAGATTGGATTATTGTTGATTTATTAAAATAATATCTTTATTTTTGCAAGAATGGACACATTTTAAATGTACGTTTATTCCCCGTACATCCGAGTTCATTGACAGGTTGATCTATACAGACAGGTGCTTTTACACGCATATATAAAAGAACTTATACAAATTAATACATAAACTGATGAACAACGACCCTATTGTAAAAGTAGAGCATCTTTCGCACAGGTACAGCGTTCAATGGGCTGTGCGGGATATCAACTTTGAGATTGACAACACTGGTATCGTGGGTCTTCTCGGTTCAAACGGAGCCGGCAAGTCCACAATCATGAACATTATCTGCGGTGTGCTTTCCCAGACTGAGGGGAAGGTGGCCATTGCCGGTTTCGACACAAGGGAAAAACCGGTGGCGGCAAAACAGAATATCGGTTTCCTTCCGCAGAAACCTCCGCTTTACAACGACCTTACGGTCGATGAATATCTGACGTATGCCGCCCGCCTGCGCCAGATGAAATCATCGGAAATACCTGCCGCGCTGGAACAGGTGAAGGAGAAATGCGGGATCTCCCATTTCAGCAAAAGGCTGATCGGGAATCTCTCCGGAGGATACCAGCAGCGTGTCGGCATTGCCCAGGCGATTATACACAATCCGAGACTCGTGGTCATGGACGAGCCTACAAACGGGCTTGATCCGAACCAGACGCTGGAAGTCCGTTCCCTTATCAGCGATATCGCGAAAGACAAGGCTGTCCTCATCTCCACTCACATCCTCTCTGAGGTGCAGGCCACCTGCGACAGGATCATGATGATAGAGCACGGTTCAATAGTCTTCAGCGGCTCCGTAGAGGACTTCGACAATTATATCGAGCCTGATTCCTTCATAATGACACTCTCTCATGCCCCGTCGGAGGAAGACATACTGAAAGTCGGAGGCGTGACTGACGTGAAGCTTGCCTCGGATCTCACATCAAGCTACAGGGTGTGGTTCGACGGGGACAAGGAGACTATGGCCAGAATGGTGGAGACAAGCGTGAAGAACGGCTGGGGTCTGACCGAGATCCAGCTCGAGAAAAGCTCCATGAATGAAGTATTTGCGCAACTGTCCGGTCACGGGAACCATCAATGAAGTCAGCGGGCATGAAGAAGAACACTATATTCAATATAGCATATACGGAACTGAAGATGATATTCAGCACTCCTGTCGCATGGCTGATGCTGATCGTCTTCACTGTGATGTGCGGACTGTTTTTCACTGACGTATTCCGTATATATGTGGAAAGCCAGGCCTCGGGCAACCGTCTGTCGTTTGTCACCGAAGGCATGTTCTGCTCGGACTATCTCGGGCTTTTCCCGAAAGTGCAGCAATGGCTTTATCTATTCATTCCTCTCGTGTCAATGGGAATGCTCAGCCGCGACATCGGAAATGGCACTGTCAAGCTTCTCTATTCGTCACCTGTCACGGACACTCAGATCGTGCTCGGGAAATTCCTGGCCATGGCGGGCTACTGCCTTGCCATGATGGGAGTCGTGCTGATTTTCACGATATTCGGTTGTATCGCCATACAGAGCCCGGACATACCGCTGGTCCTTACCGGACTGCTCGGACTTTTCCTGCTGGCATGCACCTATTCGGCGATAGGTATCTTCATGTCATCGCTAACAAGATACCAGGCAGTCGCCGCCATAGCCACATTCGCTGTGCTGGCAGGGTTGAATTACGTAAGGATGCTCTGGCAGGGCATAGTATGGGTAAGAGACCTGACCTGGTGGCTTTCGATCAGCGGCCGCTGCGAGGAATTCATAAACGGCCTGATATGCAGCGAAGATGTGATATATTTCATAATGGTATCAGCCCTCTTCCTTACACTGACGGTGCTCGGCATGACGAACAGGCGCAAATCACGCCCGGCCGGCCTCAGGGCAGCCGGTTATGCAGGAGCAGTGGCCGTAGCCCTGGCTGTAGGATATATCTCGTCCAGACCTCACCTGATGGGCTTCTATGATGCCACTGAAACGAAGAGAAGGACTCTGACTGCCACGAGCCAGGAAATCATGGAACGTGTGAAAGGGCCGGTAGTCATGACTACCTATACCAATATCCTCGACGAAGAAGGTTTCTATCTTGGAGTCCCTTCACGATATAACAGCGACAAGGCCTATATCAAGCAATATCTGAGATTCAAGCCGGACATAAAGATCCGATATGAATATTACTGGGCGGACGCCGGCAGCAAATCCGTGAAACGCAGATTCCCTGACCTTACCGATGCCGAGAGGGCGGAACGTATCGCCGATGTCTATGAGATGAACATAAACAGGTTCCAGTCGCCGGAGGAAATCGCGGCAAAGATTGACCTGAGCGGAGAAGGTTACCGTCTGGTGCGCCAGATCAAGATGAAAGACGGCCGTACCACTTTCCTGAGAGTATTCGACGACTCGCAGAGGCTTCCTCAGGAAAAGGAAATCACAGCTGCATTCAAAAGGCTGATCGACGGACCTGTGACTGCAGGATTCGTGACAGGACATGGTGAGCGCGACATTAGCAGGGAAGCGGACAAGGATTACTATGCTTTCGCCACAGCCAAGTTCTTCCGTCATTCGCTGATCAACAACGGCTTCGATGTCATCGACATATCTCTTGACGGTAATGAGGGGATTCCTGAAAATATCGGCATCCTTGTCATTGCTGATCCCCGCACCGCTTATTCCGATGCGGAAATAGAGAAAATAGCCGCATACATCGGAAAGGGCGGCAATCTGCTTCTTGCCGCCGAGCCTGGACAGGCTGATGTGGCCAACAGAATCGCAGCCCTCGTCGGAGCCAGATTTGAAGGAAGCCGGATAGCCGTACCGGAAGGGGATTACAGGCAGGACCTTATGCTTGCCGAGGTTACTGAGGCGGCAGTCGGTGAAATGCCGTCGCTGAAGGGACTCAGACGCCACGATTACAAAATCACGATGCCGGGAGCCACTGGAATCGAAATCCTGCCTGACAGCGGCTTCGAATCCATGACGATGCTCGAAAGCGATCCTTCCGGATGGAATGAAATACAGACTGTAGACTTCGAAAACGGCACAGCTTCGTGCGATTCGCTCTCAGGGGAGCATCGCGGGACACGCAGTCTGGCCGTCTGTCTCCAGAGGGAGCTTCCAGACAGTTCACGGACACAGAAAATCCTTCTTTTCGGAGATGCGGACTGTTTCAGCAACGCCGAACTCATGAGAGACCGCTATGCTGTGGCGTCAGGGAATTTCAGTCTCCTTTTCGAAGCATTCAGGTGGCTTACTGACGGAGAATACCCTATAGATACACCAAGGCCGAGGGGGAGTGACAACGGCTTCGACATGGAAATCGGCAGCCTTCCGCTGGTACGATGGATCTTTGTGGCGATAATACCGTTTATCATGCTGGTGTTCTCATTGGTAATAATTGCTCGCAGAAAATCAAGATAGAGGAAAATGAAAGTCATATTCAATATAGCGAAAAATGAATTGCGACAGCTTTTCTATTCGCCGATAGCATGGATTCTGCTTGCCATCTTCTTTGTGCAGGCCGGGGCAGCTTTTTCGGAAGTGATAGGAATGCTGCTCAGATACAGGTCGCTCGGGTTCGGGCTGGCCGAAGTCACCAACCAGATATTCAGGGATGCCTGGAGCGGAATCTATCCGTCTGTCCAGGGATGGCTCTTCCTTTACATTCCACTGGTCACCATGGGCATCATATGCAGGGAGAAGACCAGCGGGACAGACAGGCTCCTGCTTTCATCCCCGGTTTCTGAAGCACAGGTCGTCACCGGCAAATTCCTGTCCATGGCTGTCTACGGACTTGCTATGCTGTCATGTCTGCTCATAGATATCGCAGTCTGCTGTGTTATTGTCAAATCCATAGACATAGGCCCCGTCCTTTCCGGTTTCCTGGGACTGTATCTCCTTCTTCTGGCATATGCGGCGATAGGAATATTCATGTCGTCCCTGACCAGATACCAGATCATCGCCGCAGTAGGGACCATAGCCGTGCTTTTCGGAATAAATTATCTGACTACGGTCGGACAGGGAATCCCCGTCATACGTGAAATCGCATACTGGGTCGGGATAGCCGGCAGGGCGGATACCTTCATCCAGGGAATGATTTGTTCGGAGGATCTCATCTATTTCCTCGCGATAATCGGCCTTTTCCTTACACTGACCGTGCTGAAACTGAAGTCCGGGACCAGAAGCAGGAGAAGGATGGCTAATGCCATGTCGTACATGGCGGCCGTGGCTGTATTCTGTGCTGTAGGTTTCTTCAGTTCAAGACCTGTATTCAAGTTTTATCTCGATACCACGAGGATGAAGGTCTGCACTCTGACAGAAGAGAGCCAGGAGGTCATGAAGCAGATGGACGGGCCGCTGACCATCACCACATATGTGAATCTTACAGGACCTGATGCCTATTACGGACTCCCGAGGAACTACACACGGGATGTGGCCCGATTCGCCTGGTACACCAGATTCAAGCCGGAAATCAAGATGAAGTATGTCTACTACTGGCATCCGTCCGAGGCATATCCACTCGACAACAAGAGGTTCGAAGGTCTTGACGATTACGGCAAGGCACAGAAAATGGCCGACATAAGCAGGGTTAATCTGAAGAGATTCCTCACACCGGAAGAAATCGCGCCTTATGATGAGAAGGTCGGTCTCGCCGAGGAAGACTGGTCATTCGTGCGGACCATCGAACGGGGTGACGGCAGCATGACCAAGCTCCGTCTCTATGACGACCAGAACAAGCATCCTGGCGAGACTGAAATCACTGCTGCGATGAAAAGGCTGATAACGGATGTCCCGGTAGTCGGTGTTCTTGCAGGCCATGGTGAAAGGAGCATCTCGAACATAGGAGACAAAGGCTACTACTCCTTCGGTGAAAGCCGTACATTCCGTCATGCTTTGATAAACCAGGGATTCGATGTGAAGGAAGTCACGATTACGGAAGATGGCGTACCCGGAGACATATCGGTCCTTATGATAGCTGACCCGAGGGAAGACTTCTCCGACAGCGATATCAAGGCTCTCGGCAAATACATCGAAGAAGGCGGCGACCTCTTCATCGCGGCAAAGCCTTCAGGAAGGGAGAAACTCGCGCCTGTGCTTGAGATGCTTGGTGTGGACTTCATGGATGGCATCCTTGTGCAGGAGAGCAGCTCCTACGCATGGAATCTCATAAGGTGCGATCTTACGCCTGAATCGGTGGAAGCCTCCAAAGGTTTCGGCCCTTATATCGCCCAGAAGAAAGAAGTGACAGGAACAGGCACCATGGCCGTCGATGTTTCAGATGCCGGGAGCAAAGGTTTCGACATATGCGTACTGGCTACTACCGACACTCTTGTGACGGACACTACCCGTGTCTGGAACGAGATGGATACGATAGATTTTGAAAACCGGCAGCCTGAATACAATCCTGAGCGAGGCGAGACTCTGCTCGACGCTGCTCCGGTAGCGGTGGCCATGACGAGAAAAGTGGCAGACAAGGAGCAGAAAGTAGTCGTCCTCGGCAATGCCGACATGATCGCGAACGGTGAACTGCTTATGGCCCGCTCAGGAATCAACGCCGCAAATTACTGCATGGTGATGGAGACTTTCCGCTTTTTGAGCGACGGAGAGTTCCCGATCTTTGCCGAAAGGAAGGCCGGGCCTGACAATGAGTTGAAATACATCGACAGAGGAGCACGCAAACCGGTGAAATGGATTTTCAACTTCATATTGCCGTTTGCCATCGTCATAGCCGGTGCTGTGGTATTGATCAGAAGGAAAAGCCGTTGACAATGAGTTTCATCAGTGACAAACAGACATTGGATGACCTGAATCTGCTCGGCCGGTTCAGAAAGGATTCCGTCATAAATATCTTCGACAGGACCAGAACCCGTCAGGGCAGAATGATTCTGGAGGATATGCTCCGGAATCCTCTGACTGACGTGGACAGTATCCGTGCGAGGAGCAATGAGTTCCGCTATTTCTCGGGCAAAGGCATTGTACTGCCTTTCGATGAAGAAAAGGCCGAGACTGTGGAATTCTATCTGGAAGCCCATTCATCCCATAATCCCGTAGTTTCAGCTGTCAGGCTCATAACGTTGAAAGTCAGACAGATGTTTGCATTGGGCCGCGACTGGGAAAAACTGCAGGCGGGAATGGCATTGCTTGCAGGACTTGTGGTGGACACGCACGGGTTATGGGTCAGGCTTGCAGCGAAGGACAGTCCCGTATGCAGAGAGGCGGAAGAACTCGCAGCCGCTTTCGACGGAAAGGTTCTCGGCTATCTGGAAAAATGCAGGGAAGGGGGACTGTCGCTGATGAAGGCGATGGCTCTTGACCGGCTGCTCAGGATCCGTCTGTACAGCCATATCCGGATGATGCTGGATCTTCTATACCATCTTGACGTGCTCATTTCGGTTTCGGATGTTGCAGAATCAAACGGATTCGGTTATGCGGACGCCCGCGAGTCGGAAGTAAGCTTCCTTGACATCAAGTCGGTATGGCATCCGGCCCTGAAGAATGCTGTGCCGAACGATATAAGGATAGACAGCTCCTCAAACGTGTTTTTCCTGACAGGGGTCAACATGGCGGGGAAGTCCACTTTCATGAAAACCGTGTCCATAGCCCTGTATCTGGCGCAGATGGGATTCCCGGTTCCTGCAGAAAAGATGGAGTTCACACCTGTGGACGGTCTTTTCACCTCTATCAATGTTTCCGACGACATAGCTCTCGGTTATAGCCATTTCTATGCGGAAGTCCTGAGAGTCAAGAATCTGGCCAAGAAAGTCCAGTCAGGAAAACGTCTTTTCCTGGTGTTCGACGAACTGTTCAAGGGCACGAACGTGAAGGATGCGCACGATGCCACATTATGCGTCACCGAGGCATTTGCACGGCACAGACAGTGTCTGTACATAATATCTACACACATTGTCGAAGCCGGAAGCGAACTCTCGGAACAGTGCGGCAATCTGTCATTCTTCTATTTCCCTGCGGAACTTGACGGTGACCGCCCTGTATATGCCTACAAACTGAAGGAGGGAATCTCCGACGACAGATTCGGAATGACCATCATCAGGCATGAGGGAATCCTCGATATTATAAAAGGTAGACGGAAATGAGTTTCATAATCGACAAACAGACCCTGAACGATCTCGGCATCTTCTCCAGGAACAAGGAAGTGTCGGTCTTCGGCATATATAACACAGTCCATACCAGGGGCGGGGCAAGGATTCTTGAGGAAATGTTCACGAATCCCCTTGACGATGTCGCGAAGATACGCAAGAGAAGCGGGCTTATCGGGTTCTTCCAGAAAGAGAATCCGGACTTCCCGTTCCGTGCATCCTGGTTCGATGCCGCGGAATTCTATTTGTCCGACAGGGATACCAGAACAAGGATTTCGGAGGAGCAGAATCTGCTGTACCAGAAATTCAGGCATTTCATCAAGACTGATACCGAGTACAGGCAGATACGCAGCGGCATAATTTCGCTCATCTGCATAATCAGGGCATTGCGTGATTTCGTGGAAGCCATGTCAGGGAAAGGCTGCCGGGAATTCATGGAATTCTCCGCAGGGATCATGCCGGTGCTTGACTCTCCTGACTTCAAGTCCGTAATGAGCGGTGACCCCGAAATCATGACAGCGGAAACCTCCGGCACAGCAGCACTCGACAGCCTGTTCAGGTACAGCCGGTATGAGGACGTGAACAGACTTCTCGACTACGTATATCGTCTGGACGTGTGCATATCTGCCGCCAAGGTAGCTGGCGAAAGGGGATTTACCCAGGCTGAAGTCTTTCCTGCCACGGAAAATATCATGGAGATCGAGGGTCTGCGCCATCCGGCCCTTGCCGATCCTGTCACTAACGATATCGCCATAGACGGGAAGAACAATGTGATCTTCCTGACAGGGGCCAACATGGCCGGCAAGTCTACATTCATGAAGTCTTTCGGCATCGCCGTATTCCTTGCACATGTAGGCTTCCCTGTACCTGCATCCTCCATGCGATTCTCCGTAAGGGACGGCCTGTATACCACCATAAATCTTCCGGACAATCTGAACAGGGGCTACAGCCATTTCTACGCTGAAGTCAAACGCCTGAAGAAAGTAGCCCAAAGCCTCTGCACCTGGAGGAACATGGTGGTCATTTTCGATGAACTGTTCAGAGGTACAAACGTGAAGGATGCATATGATGCGACCGTGGCAGTGACCCAGGCCTTTGCAGAGATTACAGAAAGCATATTCATAATCTCGACACATATCATCGAGGCTGGAGAGACACTGTCGCATCTGTGCGGCAACATCCGCTTCCTCTATCTTCCTACCGTGATGGAAGGTGAGCGACCGCGGTATACATACAGACTGGAGGAAGGAATCACGGAAGACCGCCACGGCATGCTCATAATCAGAAATGAAGGCATTTTAGGCATATTGAATTGAAATGACAGAAAAACGAACTTGTAAACCTCCCCGGATTGCAGCCTCAGGCAGACTGGCAGCCTTGATTGCCGCTATTTTCCTGAGCTGCATGGCTGTACCGGTGCATGTCTCCGGACAGAATGTCTCATCTGCCGATTTTGTGGCCGGAATTGTCACTGACAGGGTCACGAAAGAACCTATTTGCGGAGTAAGCGTCTACTTCGAGGGCCAGGACTATGGGGAAATCACTGACGCAAACGGTTATTATTCGATCAGAAGGCCGGAAGGAGGAGGCACCATGGTGTTTTCATTCCTCGGATACGAGACCAGGAAGATCGACGTCATCCGGCACGTGAAAATGGATGTGACCATGGTCGAGTCAAAGGAAAGCCTTGATGACGTGATAGTCACGGGCTTTGCACCAATCCGCAAGGAAGGCTTCTCCGGAAACACCACGAAGATCAAGAAAGACGAGATCATAAAGGCAAATCCGAACAACCTCATCTCGGCTATCCAGACCTTCGACCCTTCATTCAGGATAATGGAGAATATCGGAGCCGGGTCCAACCCGAACGCCATGCCGCAAGTGACGCTGAGGGGAATGACGAGCATCACGACCGATGCGCTTGACGCCGCCGACATTTCCCGTGAAGCCCTTACGGGAAACGCGAACATGCCGATATTCATCCTCGACGGTTTTGAAGTCGATGTAGAGAAGATCTATGACCTCGATCCGACCAGGATACACAGTGTAAACATACTGAAAGACGCGGCTGCTACAGCGCTGTACGGTTCCAGGGCGGCAAACGGTGTCATCGTGGTGGAACTCCGTGCCCCGGAAGCCGGCAAGCTTCGTCTTCAATATAACACCAACCTTTCGGTGGAAGTCCCGGACCTTACATCATACAACCTTATGAACGCTTCGGAGAAACTTGAAACCGAAAGGCTTGCCGGACTTTACGACAGCAGCACTCCATGGGTGGATCCGTATACCGACAGCTATTACGCCAGACTGAACAACATCCTTAACGGTGTGGACACCTACTGGCTTGCCCTCGGACTTAGAACGGCTTTCAACCACAGGCATTCCATCTATATCGACGGTGGTGAGAACGATGTCCGCTGGGGGGTGGAACTGAACTATTCGAGGACTAACGGAGTCATGAAGGAATCCATGCGTTCCGTCACCGGGGCCGGTTTCTATGTGGATTACCGTGTAGGCCGCTTCCAGATAAAGAACAAGGTCACATTCACATTCGGAAGCAATTCCGATGTGCCGTTCAACTCCTTCAGCGACTACTCCCACCTCCAGCCATATCTGC
Source organism: uncultured Bacteroidales bacterium (assembly GCA_944326385.1). GTDB lineage: Bacteria > Bacteroidota > Bacteroidia > Bacteroidales > UBA932 > Cryptobacteroides. The sequence continues at coordinate 10,176 of CALVDT010000029.1, forward strand.
GCGTCTACGATGAAAACGGCGAGTACCTCCGCAGGCTTGAAAGTTTCGGCGGGTATTCAGGCTCGCTCGTCAACCCTCTTTATGAAATCACGCACTACCGCAGCTATGACGTCTCGAAGTATAACGAGATAGTGGACAACCTGCTGTTCAACTGGGACATCACGAACCATCTCCGCATGAGGCTCCAGATGTCCGCGACAATCCGCAGGGAGACTTCCGACCTGTTCAAGGATCCTTCCTCGGCCTCCTACGGGAACGGCAACCTTGCCATGAACGGTGACAAGAGCACCTCCTCCGGGGATTCCGACATCATAGACGGAACTCTGCAGATCATGTACAACAGGACAATAAAAAACCACAATCTCAACCTGAATCTCTCCACCAATGTCAGGATGACCGACTACAGCACCGAATATGCGAATTATCAGGGATTCCCCGGCGGAGACCTCACGTCGACAAACTATGCCGCGCAGATAGTGGACAAACCTACTGTCAATGACAGCAAGACACACCTCGTCGGCTTCCTGCTGACCGGCAACTATATGTGGCGGAACATAATATTCGGAGACCTGACAGGACGTCTTGACGGATCTTCGGAATTCGGTTCTGACAGGCGCTGGTCCATGTTCTGGGCTGCCGGGGCAGGAGTCAACCTGCATAACTACGGTTTTCTCAAACGGCAGGACGTCATTTCGACTCTGAAGATCAGAGGTTCGTACGGGCTTACCGGAAAGACGAATTTCTCGCAATATGCAGCCAGGAATCTGTATCAGCTGCAGACCGATTCCTGGTTCCCGACAGGCTACGGTGTCTTCCTGTCCCAGATGGGCAACCCTGACCTGAACTGGGAGAAGACATACCAGCTCGACTACGGTGCCGAAATCGGTCTCTGGGAAGACCGCCTGTATATCAAGGCATCCATGTACAATCAGAGGACGGTGGATCTGATTACGGATTTCGCACTTCCTACATCCACCGGATTCTCATCCTACAAGGAAAACATGGGAGTGGTCCGGAATGTAGGCGCAGAGGTGGACGTCAGAGTCAGACTCTATCAGGACAAGGACTGGTATATCAACGTATTCGGGAATTTCGCCAGGAACAGGAACACCGTAGAGGAAATCTCCGAAGCCATGGAAGCATACAACAAAAGGGTGGAAGAGCTCTTCGAAGACTTCGATCCTTCGTCATCTACGGACAAAACCTATTCGAAACCCTATCTGAAATATTACGAGGGCGCATCCATGACAGCCATAGCCGGAATGAAGTCTCTTGGCATCAGCCCGTCGAACGGCAAGGAAATCTACCTGAAGCCGAACGGGGAGGTCACCGATGAATGGTCGGCCGAAAACTGGACGGTGATAGGGGATACCGCTCCTAAAGGACAAGGCTCCTTCGGTTTCACTGCATCCTACAGGCAATGGTCCCTTTTCACCTCCTTCATGTACCGTTTCGGGGGCGATGCCTATAACAATACCCTTGTCGACTATGTGGAGAATGTCGACCTGTCTGCGGAGAATGTGGACAGGCGCGTATTGCTCGACAGATGGCAGAAACCGGGAGATGTCACTACCATGAAGGACATCAGGGACAGGAATATCACCACAGGCGCCACATCACGTTTCGTGCAGAAGGACAATACGCTGCAGTTCAGTTCGGTGACACTGAGCTATGACTTCAGGACCGAACTTCTCCGCAAGGCCCACATATCCATGTGCAGGCTGTCCCTTGTGGCAAACGACATATTCTATCTGTCTTCCATAAAGAGGGAAAGGGGACTCGAGTACCCATTTGCACGCACCTTCAGTTTTTCATTGAGCTTATCTTTCTAAGTCCTGCAGAGTATGAAACACATAATATCAGCCATAGTCCCGGTTTTCATGCTGGCCTCCTGCGGGTGGCTTGACATCACACCGGAGAATACCATAGACGAAGAAGACCTTTTCTCCACAGGGTACGGCTTCCGCAATGCCCTGAACGGTATTTACCTCGAACTCGGCAATACGGCCGTCTACGGGGAGAACATGTCATGGGGATTCCTCAGTGCCGTAGCCCAGGAATATCTCACCGACAATTCATCGCAGGGGGAGAATACGCTTGCCCTCTGCCGCGATGCCGCTGATTTCGTATACAATTCGACGAATACTCAGCCGGTGATAGCGGAGATATGGGAAACGCAGTATTCCATGATTGCAAACGTCAACAAGATCCTTGAACACATCGACGACCTTCCCGAGAGCGGATTCGCATACGGGAACGATGAGCGGAACATGATCAGGGGAGAGGCTCTGGCTCTGAGGGCCATGCTTCATTTCGACCTGCTCCGGCTTTTCGCACCGGCTCCGTCCACATCTCCGGCAGGCACATATATCCCGTACAGAGAGGAATTCTCGCACGATGTGGGAGAGAAGCTCTCAGTGCAGCAGTTCCTTGAGAAAGTCATCAAGGATATCAATACCGCTGAACCGTATCTCAAGGCGATTGACACGGAATTCCATCCTGCGGCCATGTATGCCAGCATGATGGCTACCCCAACCACCGCCATGAGCGCACGTTACAGATTCGACAGCAGCACATTCATTGACGAAATGGGACAGTTCTTCTGGTTCAGGGGATGGCGTCTGAACTATATGGCGCTGCTCGGCCTGAAGGCAAGGGTCTGCATGTATGCAGGAAGCGGCTACCATTCCATAGCAAGAGCTGCGGCAATGGAACTTTATACCTCATTCTACAATGACCGGCAGTGGGTGGGCTTCACACCGTCCGATGACATCACCTGCCAGATAGAAAGACGGCACGCCAAAATGTCCGACGACGTCCTGTTCGGAGTCTATTACAGGAATCTCGCCACTGATTTCGAATCCATGATCTACGGTGCGGACAACAGTGTCAAGCTCCCTCTCGCCAATATCGAAGACCTTTTCGCAAGCGACAACACCGGTGTCTACGAGGACTGGCGTCTGGAATACACCATCGCCCAGACGAATACATCGGAAAAGTCATGGTACACACTTAAATACAACACTTCTTCAGAAGCCGTGGTGACAGCAGTCGAGAATCCAATGATACCTGTCATAAGGCTCAGCGAAGTGATGTATATCCTTGCCGAGCTCTCTGCGGAGCAGGGAGATGTGGAACACGGGATACAGTATCTGGAGACCGTGCGCAGAGCCCGCGGTGCACAGCGGTCCCTTTCCACGACGGTGTCCACTCCTGAACAGCTCATGGACGAGATCATACTCGATGCACGCAAGGATTTCCTCTGCGAAGGCAACATGTTCTACATGTACAAACGTCTCAACATCACCGAAGTGCCGTCAGCTTCGGAAAGCGGTGCCATGAAGGATATGACGGCAGGATACGTGCTGCCTGTACCGACCAGCGAAAGTCCGTTTTAATCTTTTGAAATATGAAGCATACAATAAATATACTGGCCGCTCTGGCTCTCCTTGCCTGCATGTCTTGCAAGGAGGATACGCTTGAAGTGTATCATGGCGACAATTATGTCCACTTCACGCCCGGAGCCGACGGCAACATAAGAGCAGAGTATAACTTCGCGACCTCCGGGACGACTGCCGAGACGGAAGTCCGGGTCCCGATTGAGATCAGGCTGTGGGGATATCTTCCGGAATCGGATTTCATGTGCATGACAGCCGTGTCGGAATCGGGGACTACGGCATCTCCGGGCGATTATGCGGTTCCTGAAGAGACAGTATTCAGAAAGGGGTATCACGTGGATACGCTTTGGGTGACAGTACGTCGCCGTCAGGAACTTCTCGCCACTGACTATACGCTGACCGTGACCATGACAGGCGCGGAAGACCATGTCGTCGCACCTTCCGAATATACAAATGCCACAGTCATCGTCAGGGACCGCATCACGGCAGCGCCCGTATGGTGGAACACCACCCAGGCTTTAGGCGACTATTCGGATATGAAATTCAGGGTGTTCAACATCTATCTCGGAAAATACCTCACTTCCCTTGCAGACTATACATCGATAACTTTCGAGGAAGAGGTGGCCAAGTTCAAGCAATGGTGGACAGAACAGTGGGCGGAAGGCAACTATCGGTATTATGCCGAAGACGGAAGCACTCCGCTTTATGAAACCATCCCTGACTGATTTTGAAATATTTTGAAGATGAAAAGAACAGCAGAAATCATATTGGCGGTGCTGGTGTCGGTGGCTGCAGTCTCATGCATAGAAGACAAGAGCCGCTATGACTACAGACAGACGAATAAAGTCACATTCCTCTCCGTACTCGAAGGATTCTCATCCACATTCGGAGAGGAGACGGAATATACCGCCCCGATAGAATTCTCCGAACCATTCGAGAACGAGGACGAGATAGACGAGGTGTTTGACATCCAATGGTATATCGGTGAGGAACTGGTCGCATCCGGATACAGGATACGCTACACATTTTCGGCTGTAGGCGGATTCTCACTGGTGCTGAAAGTGGTGAACAGGGAGACAGGGGAGACGTACATAAGCGACGGATATTCCATGGAGTCCAAGAGTTCGATAGGCTGCGGATGGATGATACTGACGGAAAAGGACGGCGGCGAGTCCAGCCTTTCCTTCATTTCCCCGTCGACTTTCGTACCCACCTACAGGCTGGAGGAGATCATGCTGCCTGAGGGAGAGACAATAGGAACTGGTCCTCAAAGGCTTTTCTACTATTATGTCCTCGGTTCCATCCCGAACAACTATGTCTCCGGACTTCCGAAGATCATCGTGAACCAGACCAGCGGTACAGTCACACTCGACGGCACGAACATCATGAAAGACAGATGGATGAGGGATGAATTCCAGTCGGGGTCGGAACCGGAGGCGGAATTCCGGATGACGGGCTTTGCATGGAAGGATTCATATTATCTGATCTGCACTGAATCAGGAAACGTCTATATGCGCTGCATGGACAGGGAATTCTCGTCCATTCCATATTACGGGACCTACTCCTCCATGCCGTTCGATTTTATCGGAGGCGCCCATATCAGCTGTTTCCAGGGCTTTCAGAATGTGTCATACTGGGCAGCAAACGAGTACTCTGCCCTGATGTATGACGATGCCAACGGCCGCTTCATCGGCTTCACCGAGGGAGGTTATGGCGACACTTACGAGGAATACTCGCCCAAGGCTGTCTATTTCAGCAATTACGACCAGGATTTCGTACTCGGGGCAGGTATCCCGCGTGCGGACAATATGGGGACCGGCACCAGATGCATCGCGGCAGGGGCTTACGAGAAGGTCTATGTCGACCCTGAATACGGCGGTCTGGAATTCTATCCTGAATATCTGGCTCTTGTGGACCTCGGAGGCAGCGGGAACTATCAGCTTTACAGTTTCACCGTGCGTCCGATGACAGCAGACAACCATGTGATCACAGCCACCACGATGACCCCGTTCTCGGGCGGAGACCTGCTCTCTGAGGACAGTATCGTGAAGATGTCTTCGAATTTCGAGAAGAATCCGTTCTTCTATTTTACGGACGGAGGCGCCAACCTGTACATTTACAGCATGGCGGCAGGTACCCACAGGCTTGCATATACTGCATCATCACGAATCGTCTCCATATGCAACAGCCCTATAGTCAGTGAATTCAGCAATTACGGAGGAAACAGCGAGAGTTTCAACTACAAGATGGCTCTCGGCCTGGAAGACGGAGGTGTCAGCATACTGGACGTCTCGAATTCCAGGATGGTGCAGCTGTTCGAAGGCCTGTCACCGACCCTTGAGATACAGACACTCAGCGGATTCGGGAATATAAAGGACATGGTATGGGCGACGAATTTCCAGGGAGAATATTGATGACCTATATAACCTTTTTGTTTAACTTAATAAATCAAGGACATGAAAAAAACAGTCAATTTCCTGTGTGCAGCCTTGGCGCTTGCAGCAGTTGTCGGGTGCGATGAGAAAGAACCCGAGGTAGTGGATTTCCCTGTAGTGGGAGATCTGAGTATTTCCGGAAGATATGTCAACTATCTTCATGGCTCCCAGGGATGGGTGGAAGAAGACAAGATAGGCGTATTCGTGACATCGGACGGAGTGGAGCAGGCGAATCTGCTTTATGAGCCGTCGGAGGTTTGCCCTATAGTCCCAGGCTATGTCGATGGAATGTTCATTTATGATTCCGAGAATCCGGTTGACGGAGATATCCTTCTGAATCCTGCCGGGACAGCAGCCGGTTTCAAGCAGGGAGAACACAACATCTATGCTTATACTCCTTACAGTGAGGGTAATACCACGTATTCATCCGTAAAACTGCCCAAGACAGATGTACAGGAGTATATAGAATATGATGGACTTCATTATCTGAAAGGCGAATATATGTTCGCATATGCCAAACTTGCCGAGCCTGTTACGGAAAGCACTTCAGCTACATTGTCATTGGGCGACTTCGTCTCTCCGTTTGTCATGATGACGATTCCGTCCGCAACTTTGCCTGAAGCTTGCGTAAACAAGAAAGTCACAAAGATAGTAGTGTCTGCTGCAAAAGATATAGCAGTCTCCGATGCTTCTGTCAATCTCGAGACAGGGGAGATGACAGGAACTTTCAGCAAGTCAATAGAACTTGATTGCGGTGACGGAATTCTTGTGGAAGGAATTGACTATGGTTTTGGTATGATGGTAAGCATGTCAACAATCTACCTTTCGCTTTTCATGGATTTCGACGAAGCCCAGCAGACAGAATTCACCTTTACGTATACTATTGACGGTCAGGATTATACTACAACCGGTTCACCTTCTACCTCATTTGTGATGGAAGGCAATGTCAATATGTCCGGTGCACTGGATTTTACTGAATAATCCGCCGCTCATCTGATATTCGAGGAAGAGGCTGTGTCGAAATGAGAATTTTGACACAGCCTCTTTTAGGTGTGTAAGAATTGATAAAATGCAAGGCATTGAGGGTGAGGGCGACAGGAGTTTACTTCCGTAAATGACTTAGCCCGAATCCCGATAATAACGCAGCAGTTTGCAATTATGACACAC
>CALVDT010000030.1 GCA_944326385.1 uncultured Bacteroidales bacterium
GATAGGCGGAATATCCTGTCCTCGTATTGTTCACCGATGCACCGCCTCTCAGCGACCATTGCTTCAGCTCATATTTCAGATCAGCATTTACCGACCAGTTCAGATTCGTAGTCCGGTTTTCGATGAATCCGCTCCTGCCGCTGTAGAATTCGCTGCCGTCAGCGTCTCCGTAGAGCCGCGACATCATTTCCGCATAGTCGAATTCCTCCATATCCATACCGTCAAGAGTGCCTTCGGCAATATACATGCTCCCGGTGCTGAAAAAAGCTTTCGGCGTGACAGTCAGATTCAGTCGTTTCTTTTTGTCGAGAGGCTGGATGTAGGTAATATTCAGGCTCGCATTATAACGCGGAAGCCTGGAATTGACTGGAATGGAATACCTGACCGCCGAAGCGTCATACCAGCTGGCACTGGTTATTTCGTTCAGGTCTATGGAGCCTGTGAGCCTCAATCTTACGTAACTCTTGCCTGACCGGATTCCGCCTTGACTCACATAAAGATTGAGATCCTGGTGATAGCCGGTTTTCAGGTAGATGTTGCCGGTCGAAATGTCTACCGGATTCGAGACATCGAGCATGGTACTGACGGCATCACCCTGTGGCGGTGCAACGCTTCTGCCGCTTGTACGAAAACTGAAGTCCCATGTTTTATTCATGAAACTCAGGTTAAGATCAGGCCCGGCACTGACCTGCCATAGGGAATTGTTGTTGTCCTCCGTACCGAATGCCCTTGAATGATGTTCGGTATTGTCTTCATACACCCCTAAGCCGAATCCTGCAATGAAACGTTTCCGCTCTCCAAGCTCAATAGCGTACTAAGCCTTGACCGTCTGTTTCAGGCTGATGCTCCTGTCCGTGGAATATCTTGAATACCAGTCGTTACGGCTGAAGTCTGCAGCGTTTTCCGCATCCCTGTCATCTTCTGATGTGTTGAAATCAGCTGACAGGCCGGACGATATCCGCCAGTTCTCGGATATTCTTCCTGAATAGTCGGCATCTCCGCTCAGTCGTATCGCATCCGACTTGTCGGCATAGAGAAGGCTCCTGCTGTCTGAGGATGACATGTAACGGGTGACAGATGATTCCTCGCTGTTACCGCGCGTGCCGTCGTATCCGATGTTTCCTTCGAATGAAATATGATGCTTCCGTGCCTTGTCCAGATAATATTGTCCTCTCACATTCACTTTTGCGTTGAAGTCATCGGAATTCCCGGCAGTATATGACTTACTGCCGTTAAGTTCTTCGCCTGCAGCATTCGTTGTCGAGGAATTGCTTTCATTGGAAGTTTTCTTCCGGTTGTATTGGAAACTTCCTCTTATATCAAAACCTCCTGACAAGAACATTTGAAGTTGAGGCGTCCCTGTCTCGAAATCAGCTTTCGCAGAGTGACTGATATCGTTGTTCGTCCGGCTGCGGCTTGTCTCCAACTGTTCGCCTGAACTCAGGAATGACGTGCGGCGGGATTCCGAACGGCTGTTGTCCCTGCGGAAATCGTATGACGCAGCCGCATCGGTGCCCATCCCGGGAATCCTCGAAGTATTGTAGTTTACCCCGGCAGATGCTATGTCCGACAGGCCGGATGCGCCGCGCGACAGCTTGTTTGCATTGACGTTGTTGCCGCCTCCGAGAAGAGTGAAATTGTCATCATCTCCATAGAACTGGGCATACAGCTTTGCGTTGTACAGCCCCATCGTACCGTCTCCGAACCTGTCGGCAGCCTTGTCCTTGACAGAAACCCCGCCCTCCACGGATGCCTTGCCGAACCATGCTTCCTTGTATTCTTCCTTCAGCCTCACATCCATCTCCTTTTCTTTCCGGGACATCCCGAATCTTCCATGATTCTCCTTGTCGATCACCCTTATCTGGTTCACGATGACTGCCGGCAGGTTTTCCAGAGCTTTGGCCTGATCGTCGAAAAAGAATGTCTTCCCCTCCACGGTTATCCGCTTCACCGGTTCGCCGTTTACCTTGACCCTTCCCCTGTCCACCTCTATGCCCGGCATCTTCTTCAGCAGGTCGCCGAGGTTCGCATTGCTTGCCGTGCGGAATGACGTGGCGTTGTATATCAGCGTGTCGCCCTTAACCGTCACGAGGTCTCCCATCTCGGTAATGCCGGCTCCTTCCAGTTCCTCGATATTTTCTTCAAGTTTTACGGGAATGGTCCTGAATATCAGCGGTTCGAACGTGAATTCCTCTGCATACGGCTTGAATCCCAGCAGCTGCACATTGACAACATATTTGCCTGCCGGGAAGTCTTTCAGCGACGCGATGCCTCTTCTGTCCGTAAAAGTGAATGCCGTCACGAGGGTGTCCCCTGCCGGGACAATATACACGGTCGCCATCTGCACCGGTTCGCCGTTCCCCGCCTCCGTAACTATCAGATTCAGGGCCGAGACCTCCCTGGGACCGGCTGCCTGGCCATAGGCAATGGTACAGCAGAGTCCCAGAAGAAATACTGCCGATGACAATGCATTCCTCATAAGTCTGTCAGATAATCACCGTATTTTTCCCGTTTCATTTCCGCAGGAGCCGTATTCAGCCCGTGAGTACTGCCGGCCGTGATCCGGTACCAGTCTGCCTCCATCCAGCCTGAATCGTTTTTCGGAGAAAAACGGTTACAGTACAGTCCGGTCTTCGCACCGATCCATCGTCCCTGACGGACATTCAGGACATAGTCCTTGCCATTGCTGGCAATGCGGGTCCACCTGCTGCCGTCGGTACTGTATGAAAAGGTGCATTGCGCAGCATCGACATTGCCGCGGCGCGGCACGGAACTTATTTCGGCTCTCAGATACATTGTCGCGGAGCGATACGGCAACGGCGCTACTGGAGGGACGGTCACGGACATATACCGGTCTGAAGAAGGCACAGGCAGAGCCTCGGTCGGTACAGGAACTGTAAATACCACATTCTCACAGGAGCCGTCCTGTGCGTCGGTGCATTCGACCAGCTGCAGCAACATGCCTTCGGCAGTATCGGTCAGGCGCAGCGTGGCATAGTTGTACCCCATCACAACCAGACCGCAGTTCTCCCCTTTCTGGTTGAGCTGCGGGTTCGGGACAAAAGAGATTTTTGCAGTGACCGTGAAGTCTTTTGCAGGGAATTTCTGCATGAGCAGATTCGGAGTGTTCCACAGATTCCTCCAAGAGTCTGACTGCTGTACGGAATATAGCCTGAGACAGCCGTCGGCAGCATCCGGAAAATACCAGTACGGAGACGGCACCGCCGCCCACTGCCACTGCAGGCCAAGGGACGGTGAAGAAAATTCATCGTTTTCAGAAGGCTGGAAGACCCCTGAAGACGGCAGGTCAGGCTTGCGGAATTCCATGACAGGTTCTCCCACACCGTCACCGTCCTCATCCACACCTATCACCGGCCATCCGTCTTTCCAGGTCATAGGCTGCAGATGTACGACCCTGCCGTAAGCATCAATATCCTGGAAATGAATGAACCAGAATTCTCCGTTCCGGGTTTCCACCCATCCTCCCTGATGCGGACCGTTCACAGGAGACCCGCCCTGGGCCATGACCACCTTCTCCTCATACGGACCGTACGGTGACTTCGAGCGCAATACGGTCTGCCAACCTGTTTTCACGCCTCCGGCAGGAGAGAAGATATAATAATATCCGTCATACTGATAGAATTTCGTCCCTTCGATGGTAGGCTGGCTTCCGTGTCCGTCATAGATGATACGGCTTCTGTCAAGCAAACGTGTGCCGTCCTCCGACATCGGAGCCATCATCAGGACACTTTTCAGACCTGCTCTGGAGCCGGCACAACCGTGCGAGAGCCAGGCATTGCCGTCCTCGTCCCATAACGGACATGGATCGATATAGCCTTTGGCTTTCACGAGCCAGACAGGGTCTTCCCACTTTCCCCGCGGATCCGTGGCCTTGACCATGAATATGCCCCTGTCGGGATCTCCGCAATATATGAAGAACTCTCCGTCATGATATCTGATGGCCGGTGCCCACACACCGGCACCATGCATGGGCGTCGTTCTCCACTTCTGGGCTCCGGGGACCGGAGCCTCGTCAGAATTCAGGCCCGGTGAGAGCACATCCCACGGTGTCCTGTCATCCCAGTCCGGACCGGGATAGTCTGTCAGGGCCGCCCCGACCAGTTCCCAGTTCACCAGATCCGTAGAGTGCAGCACCTGCAGACCAGGGAAATGGTTGAATGAAGAAGATGTCATATAGTAGTCATTGCCCACGCGACAGATGTCCGGATCTGAATAGTCTGCATGTATGATCGGATTGACATAGGAATCCCCTCTGTCCGGATTCCAGGAACCTGACTTCTGCTGTGCCGTGACGGTTAAGCCCGACGTAAGGCACAATGCTGCGATAACGGCCGCTGCCGGAATATCGATATTTATTTTAAGTGACATTTTGTATTACTGGAGACATGATGCTTCATTTCGGGCAAACAAAAAGGCGGGGAAAATTCCTCGCCTTTTTATGTGGAGATAGTCGGAGTCGAACCGACGACCCTCTGCTTGCAAAGCAGATGCTCTAGCCAACTGAGCTATACCCCCTTTTTTCGTTTCTTTTGGGCGATAACTGCGTCAGACTTCACATTCTCCCTCCTCACAACCGACAGGTTGCTACGTCGGTCGGCGCTCGTCTTCCTTGTTCTCATCCCAAAATAAACTTCAAAATTTCAATTCCGTCACACTTCCCATCTCCTACAATTCCGCTCAAACGGATTGCAAAGGTATGCATTTTCTTTCAATTTGCAAATCCTTCACCGATTTTTCTAGAATTTTTAAACTTTTAATGACTTCTGACAGTAACCCGGCGGCAGAGGACAGTCTTTCTCTTGACACCTGTGGAATCGGGATAATAAAAGTCGCTGTAGAACAGCAGTGCCGTACTGTCATCGATTGCTATCATTTCAGGATTGTTGCATGAGCCTGCCCACTGTGAAAAGGACGGCTTTTCAGGAGGGTTGTTGGACAGACCGCTCCTGTCCCCGGCGGTCATGACCTCGACCGGTTTGCTCCAGTGCCGGCCTCCTTTGTCCGTACTTACGGAAATAAATGTCCCGGGACGGGCATAGCACAGAAGGGTAGCTCCGCAATCAAGACGGCAAAGCCGCGGCAATGTTCCGCACGGAGCGAATTCCACGGGAGCCGACCAGGTTTTTCCCATATCTTCCGAGCGGGTCATATACATGGGATGCCATTCCTTGCCTGTGTTGCCATACCAGTTCGAACGCAGAAACCAGACCATTGATCCGTCAGGGAAAAACTCGAAATCACTGTCGCTGAAACCGCCGCTTGAATACGGATACATTTTCCCGTCAGCCGGATATTCAAGATGGGAACGCTGCGAAAAGGTACGGCCACCATCCTCGGAACGGAAAATTTCGGCGCTGTAATACGGTGAATAAAGCCCGTTTTCCGGATTGATATGCCCCTCTCCGGAAAAGCAGGCTATCCACACTGCCCCATCAGGGCCGAGTTTGGGATTGCCGCGAGGGAAAATCGGTTTCAAAACCTTATGTCCGTCCTGTATATGCACGACACGCGTCAGGTACGGCCAGTCCACCTTCGCATATTCACGCACGGCCTCTGTCCCGCCGGCCGGAGTCCGGAGCATCAGCCACTCGCTGCGGTCAAGCTCTTCGGGAAGCCGCTCGGTCCTGTACGCATTGACCTGTATCCCCCACATCTGGAAACTCATTCCATCAGGAAGAGGCATCTTGCCTGGCGCCGCCTTTTCGGAGTAGTCATAATCAGGAGTGTTGTACTGCTGATCCTCGAACTCGTATGCATCCAGGCTTATGCCGTTCTCCATCGGGAAATATATCCTGTCCCCGTCAGGGAGGAGCAAGCCGCACTCCGAGGCCACTGACGGGTCAGTCTCCCGCCAGGTCCGTCCTTTGTCATAACTTTCAAACCATCTGTTTGCCTCACCAAACGATGATATGTCATCCGGCGCCACATGTACGGCCACTACAAGCCTGTCCCCGAGATTATAGGGTCGCGGGAACTGGTAAGGCCCCCACAAATTCTCTTCGGCGGTCATACCCTGTACTATCACGGTCTCTTCCCCGAGTATTATAGCCGGAGTGTAAGTGTCTGCATCGCCGCATGAGACAGCGGCTGAAACAGCCGTCAGGATCAGACTGATACTGCCTGCATATCTGCATATTGTTTTCATGGATTCAAAAATAAAGCGAATATCGGGCATAAACAAACTATTTCTACCTGAAGACAGGGCTTACGGAGCCGCTTACCCGCATCAATTCACCAGGACCAGTCATTTTCGTACCGTTGACCGACACATTCTCGAACAGGATATCCGACATGGAGTTACCACAATCCTCTACCAGGCTCTGTTTGAATCCGCCCAGAGTGTTGACCGTAATATTCATGAAATGTATTCCGCTCATCTCGCACACCGGATCCATCAGCCCGTTCTGACGGACTTTGACAGGCATGCAGCTCGACAGGACATCGTCCAGCACGATATTCCTGAACGTAATGTTTCTTATCGGCATGGCCGAATAACCCGAAGACTCATCCTGCTGCACCGACATGGATGTCCCGAATGATTCCAGTATTGTACAGTCGCTGAACGTGCAGTCATGTATGGAACGTTCCACCTGTCCCTGTTGCCCGGCTTCCGGTCCCACCATGATGTTTCTGGCATGGTCGCACCACAGAAGGCAGTCGTGCATGTCTATATCGTAACAGTCGTTGAGACATCCTCCGTACTGTGTTGTGATCTTCCAGGACACATTGTCATCGTAAGTCCTTATGAAACAGTCGGACACTTCGCAGTCAAAGCAGTTCTGCAGATCTATTCCGTCAGCATTGTTGATGTGGGTGATGATATTGACATTCTTGACAGTCAGGCCTTTGATATCGCTCAGACACAGCGTCCAGTTCGGAGAATCGACAAAGGTGACCCCCTCGATGACAATATCCGTATGCAGCTCCTTGCCGGTCGTTATGACCAGTTTAGGGCCTTCCGCATAAAGGCTGCCATAATGTGGCAGGCTGGAGCCGGTAATCACTCCGCGGCCCCTGATGGAGATGTTGCTGCCCGTTATCTCCACCCTTCCGTAGACAATGGCTCCGTCATCGACATAGAGTGTCTGACCGTCTTTCAGGGATATCAGGCCCGGGGTATGGTTGCCGCGTCCGTAAAATACGGTATTGGGATCATTCTTGTATCTGTCTCTGTCGGGATCCGTTTTGGCGCCATATATGAAAAGATTATGGTACCTGTCCCCGTCGAATTCCACCGATACTTTCGGAAGGATATCTCCTCCTCCGAGAGAGAATCTGACGATATCATTTCCGAACCGTGCCATGGAACTTACCGACGCGGCAGGACGGATATCGAAATCGGCAATATCGGAATCGTTCCTTTTGACTATGATTTCTTCCGGACCGTCAAATGCTGCAGTCACGTTCACATACGACATGGTGTCCCTGAGCTTATGCTGATTGGTCCAGTCATTCCAGACAGTTTCGTTATGAACACCGTTGGTAACCAATGCCTTCCTGACATTCAACGCCTTTAGGAAAGGGCCGTCATCCACGTAGACATCATATCTCGGATTCGTTCCCTCGTACGCCGAGCCGGATCTTGTCACATTGACAAAGGCCTCGGACACCGTACTGCGGTCTCCGATACTGCATGTAAGGGTGCTGAAGCGCGCGTCCTCATGCATGTCTAAAACTATGCTGACTTCATCGCCACTCTTGACATATCCTTCCACTCTCATGCTCCGCCTCACACTTTCCGCATCATCGGAAAAGACCGTATAACCGAGTTCCATGCCTGAGTTTTCAGCTATTTCCGCCACTTCCACGGTCTTGCTGCTGTTTTCAGCATCCAAGGTCACATCTAAATACGTTCCGGCATCTCCATCGAAAGCCGTAATGCGCACGTTTTCAATCCCGTCAGGGATATTCTCCAATGAAATAGCAGCCTTCGGCGAATCGGGCTCCGGAGTAGGATCCGTGGTCGGCTGTCCTTCGGAACTGTCACTATCGTTTCCGGGCAATGTTCCGTCAGCACATGCTCCCAGCATCAGCGATAGCAAAACCGGTGTAAAAAACATCATAAACAAGTGTCTCATTTTAATGATAATAACGAAATTTTATATAATCTATACTTATTTCAAGGAGAAATAGTGGCGGACGGTCTCTACGGATTTCTTCGGCTGGCGGAGGAAGTTGTAGAGGCCGGCGTGGCTCATGCCCATAAATGTCTTGG
>CALVDT010000031.1 GCA_944326385.1 uncultured Bacteroidales bacterium
GAAAGAGCGCAAGATATTGGATTACAAGTATTTGTGCTTCATGTTGGAATTATGCAACTAATGGTTGCAGAATTTATTGCCCGTCAGGAATTCTCCAAGTGATGGTTGGAGAAATAGGTTACAAGAAGCCTCGTGGAATACTTGCCTGTTCCGAAAAGAGATGCCATACTTGCAGTGCATTAGGAGGCAAGAGTTCTTTGAGAGATTGACAGAGAAGGTGCTCATAAGGTGACGGGACAAAATTCCGGCAGAAAATGCCCGAAAAGGCATTTAACACGGTGAGAATGAGGGATTTGCGGCAAGGGCAAATTTAGAGACAAATTCCCGTAAGTTTTATGTAACCACTCTATTAATCCGATTTTCTAAACTTTTGAAAATCAAATATATCGGAGTCCGAATGGGTCGAAAATCACGAACCCTCTCTCTCCGCTTGAAAAGCTTGAACTCGAAGAGTTCAGGCTTTTCTGCTTCAGGCCAGTCATCGAGCTCGCTCGAGAGACAGGCCTGAAGCAGAAAAGCCGAAGGCAGCTTTGCTGCCGAGCTTTTCAAGCAAGGGCCCCCGCGGCAAGCGGCCAGGGATATCGGAGCCCCGCGACGAAATCCACTTCCATTGCCGCCTTGGTCGATAGCATTTTGCCGCGACCACTGCCACTTTTCCCACGATTTTGGTACTGGTCATCGATAGTCTGTTGCGACCACTGCCACTTTTCCTGCGATTTTGGTACTGGTCATCGATAGTCTGTTGCGACCACTGCCACTTTTCCTGCGATTTTGGTACTGGTCGGTGTCGTTTTGTTGCGACCACTGCCACTTTTCCTGCGATTCCGGTACTGGTCGGAGTCTGACTGCAGATGAAAAATTCGCCCAGTTAAAAAAAAATCACACCTGTTTTGAATGATTTTTGCCAAATGACAAGATAAAGTTGCCTTTTGGCAATATTTCCGGCCGGCAAGCAGACAGATTTCAAAATAAATTTGCCTGAGAATATAATTGGCGGCAGACATGGACAACAACACGGTCAAGGAACATATCATCCGGCGCAGGAAAAGCCTGAAACTATCCCAGCAGGATGTTGCAGACAAGATCGGCATGTCCAGAACCGCATATCGCAACATTGAAAAGGGCGACACTAAACTTCTCAGTGACAATATCGTCAAGATAGCCGAAGCCTTCGGCATCGGGATGGAGGAACTGGTGTTGGGCTATGCGGCAGACCGCGATGAAGAAGGCAACCTGAGAGACGGCAATTCATATCGCCGGATGTATGAAGACCTCAAGGAACGCTATGATTCCGCAATTCTCGGACATGCTGAGGAAGTCGCCAGACTTGGCAACGAAATCGCGACATTGAAAGATTACATCGCCATGCAGAAGGATCTGATCAATACAAAGGATGAAATCATTTCCATGCTCCGTAAGATTAACAAAGACTGACCGGGCTCAGACTCTCTGATAGGCGATCCTCGGAGAACCGTCGTCAGTATGGATTATCCCGCAACGGCGGAACCCGGCCTTATCCAGAATCCTCTGCATCACTGTATTGTCGGCATGAGTGTCGATTCTCAAATTGCCGATCTGCGACTGACACCATTCTATGCATGCCATGGCCACGCCTCCTGCAGTTCCGTCCGAGGCTAATCTGTGTATGGTTCCATAGCGCTCTCCGTTAATCCAGCTTCCCTGTTCTATGATCCTGTAAGTCGGATCTTCCCCTATGATGAAACAGAACATCCCGACGGTCCTGCCTTCAGGGTCGGAGCAGACAAAGCAGTGTGAGTTCCGTATTTCCGACATTATAAGTTCCCGGGACGGATACCCGTCGCTCCACTGGGACGGATTCCCGTGGGCCGCCATGAACCTTCTGGCATAGCCATATATCCGCATTATGGTTTCCATGTCATCGACGGTGGCCTGGCGTATGATCATTGTCTTCATTTCAATTCACGATGGCAAATTTACGTAACAAAAATTTTTCTTTAGGGATAAATTCATAAATTTGCCGGAATTCGGTTCGGCGGAAGGCCGTCCTTGGAATGATTAAAAAATATTTTATACGATGAAAAAGATTTTCATGACTGTATTGTCAGCCATAATGATTGCCGGGAGCATGTTTGCGGCAGATGATTCTCCTTTGTGGCTGAGAAAGAACTGTATTTCTCCGGACGGGAGCAAGATAGCGTTCTGCTACAAAGGCGACATTTATGTGGTCGGCTCAGACGGCGGAACAGCCAGACAGATCACAAGCAATCCGGCTTACGATTCCGATCCGATATGGACTCCGGACGGGAAAAGCATAGTGTTCAGTTCTTACCGTGATGATGACATGGATATCTATATCACATCAGCAGAAGGCGGAGTGCCGAAAAGGGTGACTGACTATCCCGGGAAAGAGACGCCTATGGCAGTCCTGCCGGATGGCCGCATAGTC
This sequence comes from uncultured Bacteroidales bacterium, assembly GCA_944326385.1. Classification (GTDB taxonomy): domain Bacteria; phylum Bacteroidota; class Bacteroidia; order Bacteroidales; family UBA932; genus Cryptobacteroides. The sequence continues at coordinate 2,429 of CALVDT010000031.1, forward strand.
TTTTCCGCTTCGCTGCAGCAGGATGCCGTTTACGGCGGGTTCCCGGGGAATGCCCCTCAGCTGTATGTGACGGGGCAGGATGGCGGCAGGCCCGAGTATGTGACATCGCTGCCTGTCTCCGGCCTCAGCATAAACAAGGACGGACAGATTCTCTATGAGGACTGGAAAGGCTATGAGGACAATTTCAGAAAACATCACACCTCGTCCGTAACGCGCGACATCTGGCTGTACAGGCCAGCGGAAGGACAGACAGGATTCGTGATAGACAGCAAGGGTACATTCAGCAAGCTGTCCTCGTTCAAAGGTGAAGACCGCAACCCGGTATTTGCCGCAGACGGTGACACATTCTATTATCTGAGCGAGCAGGACGGCAGTTTCAATATTTACAGGAGCTCCATTTCAGACCCGTCCCGCTCTGTCAGGATTACAAACAATACCACCCATCCGGTAAGATACATCTCGGTAGCGGACAACGGAACAATCTCATTTTCCTATAACGGAGAACTTTATACGGTCAAAGAAGGACAGGAGCCTGTAAAGGTCGATGTGGATATCGTTTCAGACAAACTGGAAAGAGACAATATCATAAGGTATCTGTCAAGCGGTGCCCGGGGTCTTGCCGTCTCCCCGAACGGCAAGGAGGTGGCGGTCATCCTGCGTGGCGATGTCTTTGTCACTTCGGTGGACTATGGTACTACGAAACGGATTACAGACACTCCGGAGCAGGAAAGGAATCTCTGCTTTTCGGAAGACGGAAAGACCCTGTATTACTCATCGGAGCGCAACGGACATTGGGGCATTTATGCCACGGCTCTTACCGGCAAGGAAGACAAGTACTTTACATACAGCGTGAAGATGGAGGAGAAGATGATAACCGATCCAGGCCAGACATGTTTCCAGCCTGCAGTTTCTCCTGACGGAAAATGGCTCGGATTCCTTCGCGACAGAACAGAGCTGGTAATCAAGAATATAAAGACAGGAAAAGAGAAATCTCTCCATAAGGGTATCAATTATTCATACTCTGACGGCGACCAGAATTTTGCCTGGAGTCCGGACAGCAGATACATTCTCTGCAACTGGCAGGCAAACGGAGGCTGGAACAACGAGGACATAGCGTTGGTGGATATAGAGACAGGCGAGATCACCGATCTGACCGAAAGCGGCTATACGGATGCGAATTTCAGATGGGCACTCAAGGGGAAGGCGATGACCTGGATGTCCGACAGGGCAGGTTACCGCAGCCACGGAAGCTGGGGTTCGGAATACGATATTTACATCATGTTCTTTGACGGGAAGGAATATTACAAATTCACCCGCGACGAGGAGAGCGATGACATGGAGAAGCTTCTTGCCTCTGAAAAAGAAGAGAAGAAAGAAGCAAAAGACTCTGTCAAGGCCGAAAAGAAGACAGAGAAACTTGTCCTTGATCTGGAGGACAGGGATGGCAGGATTGTCTGTCTTACCAGATTCTCGGGCAGACTTGGAGACCATTATCTTACTGCAGACGGCTCCAGACTTTACTATATGACAAGGCTCGAGAAAGGCTACGACCTTTGCGTCCTCGATATCAAGAAAGGGAACGTGAATGTCCTTGCCAAGGGCCTGTCCGGTTCCATTTTCCCTACCAAGGATGACTCTTCTTTCTATATTCTCGGAAGCAGGGGAGTGGTCAAGTTCAATACGGCTACAGGCGCCCAGGAAAACATATCGTTTACAGGAGAGTTCAATTACAGACCTGCAGAGGAAAGGGAATATATCTTCGGCCATGTCTGGAAGCAGGTGTCCGAGAAATTCTATGACAAGGATATACATGGCATTGACTGGGCGATGTACGGGGATGCCTATCGCAGGTTCCTCCCGCACATAAACAATAATTTCGATTTCCAGGAAATGCTTTCGGAGCTTCTCGGGGAACTTAACGGGTCGCATACCGGAGCCAGATATTACGGTGCTCCGACCAGGACAATGGGCAAGCTCGGTTTCATCCCTGACTATACTTACCGGGGCGACGGGCTGAAGATTGCGGAGGTGCTGAAAGGCGGGCCTCTTTATGTCACTGATCCTGAAATCGGGGCCGGAGATGTGATCGAAGCCATAGACGGGCAGAAAATTACTGCCGGAATGAACTGGTTTCCGCTTCTGACACTGAAAGCCGGGGACAAGGTGCTTGTTTCAGTCCGCAAAGGCGGCAAGACTGAGGATATTTATGTCGAGGCTGGCAGAAGCGATTCTGATCTCCTGTACAGAAGATGGGTGAAACAGAGAGAAGATATGGTGGAGAGACTTTCAGGAGGCCGGGTCGGTTATGTGCATGTGAAGGGCATGGATTCCTGGAGCTTCCGTGAAGTGTATTCAAAACTTCTCGGGAAATACAGGACCGCCGAGGCGGTAATCGTGGATACGAGGAACAATGGCGGCGGGTGGCTGCATGATGACCTTGCCACATTGCTGTCCGGCAAGGCATATATAAAATTCGAGCCGAGAGGCCAGTATATAGGCACTGAACCATACAGCAAATGGACGAAGCCCTCATGTGTGCTTATCGGTGAGAACAATTATTCCGATGCCTGCGGTTTCCCTTATGTCTACAAGACACTCGGTATAGGCAAGCTGATAGGTGCACCTGTTCCTGGAACCATGACTGCAGTCTGGTGGGAGCAGCAGATAGACCCGAGCATAATCTTCGGCATTCCTCAGGTAGGTGCGGTAGGTCTCAAGGAAGGCCGCTATCTGGAGAACCTGCAGATAGAGCCTGACATTCTGGTCTATAATGATCCTGCCTCCCTCCTGTCCGGAGAAGACAGGCAGCTTGAGGCGGCAGTAGAGGAAATGCTCAAGGAAATAGAGGCGAAATAAGGAGGGTGGCACCCTCTTGAATCAGAAAGAAATTGTACAGAGATTTTTCAGTGAATCTTGGATTGGCGAACCGTTGACCAGATGCGGTCTGTCCCGACACTTTCCGTGATATTGCTGATGATGTTCCTGCCGTACTCGAAATGCGGTGAACGGACAACTGTTCCCAGAGCCCCGCGGCAAGCGGCCAGGGATATCGGAGTCCTGCGACGAAATCCCCTTCCATTGCAGCCAGGTAGATAGCATTTTGTTGCGACCACTGCCACTTTCCCGCTGCTTCTGGCAGTGGTTGACAATGTTTTGTTGCGACCACTGCCACTTTCCCCGCGATCTTGGTACTGGTCGACAATGTTTTGCCGCGACCACTGCCACTTTCCCCGCGATCTTGGTAGTGGTCGACAATGTTTTGTTGCGACCACTGCCACTTTCCCCACGATCTTGGTACTGGTCGGGAATAATCCGCCGACATTTTGCCGGTATTTTTGCAAAAACCGTGATATTTGATAACTTTATGACTTAAATTCAATTGATCATGTCGTTTGGAAGAGCTCTCATAGCGATACTTTGTCCGCCGCTTGCTGTCATTGACAAAGGCTGCGGTTCAATATTCATAGTATTGATCCTTTCCATAGCCGGTTGGATACCTGGTGTCATAGCGGCTCTGGTGATACTGAACAGGAAATACTGAAAGACGTCCAATCTAATCGGAACATGCTTTATGAAATACGGACTGCTCCTTTTTTCAAGTCTCATGATCCTCGCATCTTGTTCCTCAAATGCGGAGTATACAAGGGGAATCGGTGTCTATCCCGGAGATCCGGACGACTATACCGGACCTCAAGCCGTGGCTGGAGGAGATGAATACAGGAATCTTGCCCTGAACCGGACAGCCAGACATTCATCCAGTATCGACTATAATCTTACGGCCCAGCTTGCGGTTGACGGCATAGTATCTGACACGGCGCCGGTGCTTCTGGAAGTCTTTACATCAGACGGGAAACTTCCTGAACACCAGCGGGAGATACTGTTTGACGGTAACGACAAGAGAATGCTCACTGTCAATACAGGCAGAGGAGCCTTTGTCCGGGCCGAGTTCGGCAATCTCGTCATCGATTGCGATAAAGTCACGTTGGAATATGACGGGGGCGTGCTCCCGGTACGTAATGAGGAGGGAAAAGTCTTTACGGCAGACCTTTCTTCCGTGAAAGGAGAAACGGTGAAACTGAAGCTAATGCATTTCTACAAGGATGGGAACGAGATTTCCGTCCTGCCGTCGGAATATTTCACAAGCTGCTGGATGCCTGCCGCTGCGGGAAACGAATGGCTTTATGTGGATCTCGGGGCTGTCTCTTCGTTCGACAAGATTGTCCTCGACTGGATAGGAGACACTCCGTCCGGCAGTATTGAAGTTTCCGATGATGCCCGGGTATGGGATGCAATATGCGGTATCCCGGCTTCCAGGGAAATACCGGTAAAAGGGAAAGGCCGCTATGTCCGCCTGTCTATTGACAGATCTGCCGGAGAGCAGCCATGCATGCTGAGCGAAATGGAAATCTACGGTAACGGAGGAGTGACCTTCATCCCGGCTCCGGAACCGGAAGCCGAGGACGGCATACTTCGTATTCAAGGGGGACGCTGGCGGCTTCAGCGGGCGTCGCAGGTTTCTGCTGCAGGAGAGGACCTGTCTGTTTGCGGCTTTGATGACAGTTCATGGATTATCGCAACCGTACCAGGCACGGTAGCCACTTCATATTTCAATGCAGGAGCAATACCCGATATAAGATACGACGACGAGCAGCTTCAGATTTCCGAATCCTTCTTTCTGTCGGATTTCTGGTACAGGGACGAATTCATGGTACCGGAATCTTTTGCCGGAAAGACCCTGCTCCTGAATTTTGACGGAATAAACTGGAAGGCCGACATCTGGGTGAACGGAAAAAACACCGGAAAGATCGAAGGGGCTTTTGTCAGGGGAGAGTATGATGTCACAGACCTGATCGTGCCGGGAAAGACCAATTCTATAGCCGTCCTTATCCACAGGAATGCCCATCCGGGAGCGGTCCGGGAAAAGACGCGGTATCTGACTGACAACAATGGCGGTGTGCTTGGCGCAGATAATCCGACTTTCCATGCTTCGATAGGCTGGGACTGGATTCCTACTGTCAGAGGGCGTAATATCGGAATCTGGAACGATGTCTATATCTCGGCCCATTCTGCCGGAGTAAGCGTGGAGAATCCTTACGTAAGTACGGATCTTCCGCTTCCATCAGTGGCTTATGCGGACCTGAGGCCGGAAGTCACATTGAAAAACCGGTCCGGTTCTCCGGTGTCAGGCACAGTGAAATTCACGGTGGATTCGGAAGTGCTGCTGAGCATGCCGGTGGAACTGGCTCCCGATGAAGTACGGGACATCAGGATGGCGCCGGTCAGAATGGACAATCCTGAACTCTGGTGGCCTGCTGGATATGGGGAACAGCACCTTTATGACGCTGAAATCTCTTTTGAAAAGAACGGTACGGTTTCCGATGCCGCCAGATTCAAGCTTGGCATCAGGGAAATGTCATATGACGATTCTGACGGCTGCCTCGATATTTATGTGAACGGCAGGCGTCTGATATGCAATGGCGGCAACTGGGGATTCCCTGAAATAAATGTCAACTACAGAGCACGGGAATATGACATAGCGGCAGCATATCACGCGGATATGGGATTTACCATGATCCGCAACTGGGTAGGGCAGACCGGTGACGAGGAGTTCTATGAAGCCTGTGACAGGCATGGTGTCATGATATGGCAGGATTTCTGGCTCGCGAATCCTTATGACGGTCCGGACCCGTACTATGAAGATATGTTTATCTCCAATGCCGCCGATTATGTCCGGAGAATCAGGAACCATCCGTCCATTGCGCTTTATTGCGGAAGAAATGAAGGCCTGCCTCCTGCGGGAATAGACGCTGCCTTGAAAGGAGTCGTGGCGGAATATCATCCTGAGATTCATTATATCCCGCATTCCGCAGCCGGTGCTGTGAGCGGACATGGTCCGTACAGGGCGCTTGGGCCGGATGCATATTTCGCTCTCAAGCCCGGGCGCTATACTTTCCACAGTGAACGTGGCATGCCGAATGTGATGACTTATGAAGGGATGAAGAGAATGCTGGACGAGGAAAACCGATGGCCTCAGAACAATGTATGGGGAATGCATGATTACACATTGGAAAGCGCCCAGTCCTGCGCCACCTTCAATTCCTTTGTGGAACAGGCTTTCGGCAAGCCTCAGGACCTGAAGCGGTTCACGAAATGGGCACAATGGGTGAATTATGACGGATACAGGGCAATGTTTGAGTCCAGAAGCACCGGGCGCAAGGGGCTGCTGATCTGGATGAGCCATTCCTGCTGGCCGTCAATGGTATGGCAGACATATGATTATTATTTCGAGCCTACCGCCGCTTATTTCGGGGCAAAGAAAGGTTCTGCACCGATAAGGATCCAGTATAACCCGGTTTCCGGACAGGTCGAGGTGGTGAACAACAATGCCGGTCTGCAGACAGGGCTTACTGCCAGGATTGTCGTGGCCGACATGTTCGGCAATACCCTTTATGAAACTTCGGACACAATTGACAGCAGGGAAGACACTACGACTCCTCTGCAGGTTCTTCCTCTTTCGCAGCTGCAGCTGACCGATGTCTATTTCATCCGTCTGTCTTTGGAAAGAGACGGGAAACCGGTGGCTGTGAACTTCTATACGCGGGGAAAGGAATATTATAATTTCAAAAAGCTTCTGGAACTGCCTGCTCCTGAACTTGACGTGAAATTTTCATACAAGCTTGCCGACGGTATGTATGATTGCACGGCAGTAGTGGAGAACCGGGGCGGCACCCCGGCATTGATGGTTCGCCTTGAAGTGATACGCAAGTCTGACGGAGAGCAGATTCTGCCGGTATTTTATGAAGACAATTACATTTCCCTGTTGCCAGGTGAGAAGCGGAGCGTAAGGATCATGTTCAGCAGCAAGGATACAGGAGGTGCCAGACCGGAGCTTGAATATGAAGTGTGTCTGTAGGGATTCTTTGCGCGCTCAAAATTCATCGTATGGGAAGATTCAAGGGAATATTGTACGGGATGGCTACATCGGTCACTTTCGGACTGATCCCGCTTTTTACATTGCCATTGATAGGGAAAGGTATGGTCTATGACTCCACTCTTTTCTACAGATTCCTTTTTGCCTCAATAGCGCTTGCCGCCGTGATGCTTATAAAGAAGGAATCGTTCAGGATAGATATGAAAGATCTTCCGGTCTTTGTGCTGCTGTCGTTTTTCTACACTTTCTCGTCGCTTTTCCTGCTGTGCGGCTATGGATATATGGGAGCCGGCGTTGCCACGACCCTGCATTTCACTTATCCGGTCTTCGTGACCTTGCTGATGTTTCTGCTGTTCAGGGAAAAGGCTTCATGGCTTACATGGGTGGCAATCGTCCTTGCCGTATGCGGAGTGGCCCTGCTTTCCCTTCCGTCATCGGGGATGCATGCGGATGTTAAAGGGATAGTGATTGTCCTCCTTTCGGCCGTGGCATACGGAAGCTATATTGTAGGGGTGAACAAATCCAGGGTCAGGAACATGAACAGCCGCAAACTTGCGTTTTACGTTTTCGTTTTCACTACTCTCATTTTCGGGATAAAGAATCTTCTTTCAGGGACATTGCAGCTTCCGCCGGATCCGTCTTCATACGGGAATCTCATTCTACTTGCCGTTCTTCCGACAGTGGTCTCGAATATCACGCTTGTGCTTGCAGTACAGAATATCGGCGGTACACTGACATCTGTCCTCGGCGCACTTGAGCCCATGACGGCTGTGGGCATCGGTGCACTCGTGTTCGGTGAGGATTTCACATTGAGGGAGGGGTTAGGAATCCTGCTTGTGCTTGTGGCTGTGACTGTCATTATCCTGACTGGAGCTATCCAGGGGACAATCGACAAGGTATTCAAGAAAATCCGGCCAAGACATGCCTGATGGTCAACTGCGGCTGTCGGGATGGAAAAAACCGATTATCGCCTCCGGAGTCATTCCCGTGAAGTCGTCGATGACCATACCGGAGTATTCCGAGACGGATTCTCTGCTGTTTGTCGTGGCAAGGGCGATTACATTACCTCCGGAGTCTTTGGCGGATCTTAGTCCGTTGAACGAATCCTCAAAAATGTATGTGTCTTCAGGAGCAGTTCCGCATACTTCCATCCCGAGCAGGTAGCAGTCGGGATATGGCTTCGGCCTTGTAAAATCGTCGCAGGTGAGTATATGTCCGATAATGTCCCGGATTTCAGGATGTGACCTGTATACATTTTCCATCTTTCCCCTGTTCGAACTTGTGACAATGGCGGCAGCATAGTCTTTCCTCTTCAGTCCGGTTATGAAACCGTATGCTCCGGGAATGTATCCGTAATCCATGTCATGTTCAAATGCGAGAAGTTTTTCCCTGACTTCGTCCCGTGTCCTCCTGTCTTCAGGGAAATATCTACGGAGCGTCTTTTCTATGGGCTCGCCCTTGATTTTTGCAGACAGGCCAGTCTCTCCGAGGTATGTTTCCCCGATACTGTCCCAGAACAGGGTGTACTGTCCCTCCGTGTCTACAATTACTCCGTCCAAGTCGAAAAGGAATGCAGGATGTCCCATGATTGTGCGTCTGATGTGTTGTCTTACAGGTCGATGTCGAGTTCTACAGGGCAGTGGTCCGAGCCGAAGATTTCCGTATGTATTCCGGCAGACACCAGCCTGTCATCGAGCCGTTTAGATGTCAGGAAGTAGTCGATGCGCCAGCCCGCGTTCTTTTCCCTGGCCTTGAAGCGGTACGACCACCATGAGTAAATATCCTTCATATCCGGATAGAAGTGACGGAAAGTATCCGTGAATCCGCTTTCCAGAAGTACGGAGAACTTTTCTCTTTCTTCATCCGTGAATCCGGCATTCCTCCTGTTTGTCTTAGGGTTTTTCAGGTCAATCTCTTTGTGTGCGACATTCAGATCCCCGCAGACGATCACTGGTTTGACTGCATCGAGCCCTGCCAGGTAATTCCTGAAGTCATCCTCCCACTTCATCCTGTAGTCCAGCCTTGCCAGTTCGTCCTGGGAATTCGGAGTGTAGACGCATACCAGCCAGAATTCAGGCATCTCCACAGTGATGACCCGGCCTTCGTGGTCGTGTTCGTCAATCCCGATGCCATAAGTGACGTTCACCGGTTCTTTTCTTGTAAATACGGCTGTCCCTGAATATCCTTTCTTGTCGGCATAGTTCCAATATGACCTGTAGCCATCGAACTGCATGTCCAGCTGCCCTTCCTGCATTTTTGTCTCCTGCAGACAGAAGAAGTCCGCGTCCAGTTTTTTGAAGGCGTCGGCAAATCCCTTTCCGGTGCAGGCTCTTAGGCCGTTTACATTCCATGATATCAGTTTTATCATTCTCTTTCCCCCTTTTTTAGTTTTGTCATTGACAATGGATTCTTGATGTCCTGCGTCATACAGCGGTGTGGTACTGTTGACTTTCTCAAGTTGATGATTCTGCGTTAGCTTTCACATGCAATCTCTGATCTTTGTTGTACCGGATAGTGGCAGCGAGCACTGTTGACCCCGAAGGGGTTGTATTTCTGTGCGAGCGCCGCTATCCGGTATAACTGAAATCCTCAAATATCAAGATTCCATGTCGTTCCGTCTTTGGTATCTTTGATCTGTATGCCCAATGCTTTCAGGTCATCGCGGATCTTGTCGGAAGTCGCCCAGTCCTTTGCGGCCTTGGCAGCCTTTCTCTGTTCCAGCACCATGTTTACCAGACCGTCCAGGGTCTCAGCCATCTTTCCGCTTCCGGCTTCTTCATCAACCAGCCCAAGCACTCCGCAGACTATGTCGTCGAAGAGTCTTTCCAGTACGGAAAGATCGGTGGCTGTCAGGTTCAGCTTCCTGTCCTTTGCAGAATTGATGATTCTTACGATATCGAAAATGTGTGCTATGGACACAGGAGTGTTGAGGTCATCGCACAGGGCTTCATATATTTTCCCGCAGAGGACATTGATTTCGGCGGAATCGGTGTTGAAATTGTCCGGAGCTGGCGGAATTGCGCCGGCAGCATTGCCGGAGGCGCCCGAAACTCCTGCGGCGGCAGCCATTTCCTGAAGGTCCTTGTATGCCTGCATTATCCTGTGCAGCCCTTTTTCTGCAGCCTGCAATGCTTCGTTGCTGAAATCGAGGGTGCTGCGGTAGTGCGCCTGAAGTATGAAGAATCTGACTGTCATCGGGGAGTACGCCTGTGTCAGGATAGGATGGGTGCCTTCGAACATTTCCTGCAGGGTGATGAAGTTCCCGTAGGATTTGCCCATCTTCTTGCCGTTGATGGTGATCATGTTGTTGTGCATCCAGTATTTCACCCCTCCGCAGCCGCGTGATGCCGTGTTCTGGGCCAGTTCGCATTCGTGGTGAGGGAACATCAGGTCCATTCCTCCGCCGTGGATGTCGAATTCGCGTCCGAGATATTTCTCGCTCATGGCGGAGCATTCCAGATGCCAGCCCGGGAAACCTTCGCTCCACGGTGACGGCCATTTCATTATATGCTCCGGAGACGCCTTTTTCCAGAGTGCGAAATCCAGAGGCTCGTGCTTGTCGGCCTGGCTGTCCAGCTCGCGTGTGCCGCTTACCACATCGTCCAGATTACGGCCGGACAATATCCCGTAATGATGGCTCGCGTTGTACTTGCGGACATCGAAATAGACGGAACCGTTGCTGACATAGGCGAATCCTGCATCCAGAATCTTCTGCACCAGGGCTATCTGCTCTATGATATGTCCGGATGCCCGGGGTTCTATGGACGGCGGGGCCACGTTCAGCATGGACATCGCCTGATGGTATCTGATGGTGTATTCCTGAGCGACTTCCATAGGTTCTATCTGCTCAAGACGGGCTTTCCTGGCTATCTTGTCCTCGCCTTCGTCGGCATCGTGCTCCAGGTGTCCCACGTCCGTGATATTCCGGACATAGCGGACCTTGTAGCCCAAATGCCTCAACAGGCGTACAAGCACGTCATAAGTAATGCCCGGACGCGCATGACCCAGGTGGGCGTCACCGTAGACCGTGGGGCCGCAGACATACAGCCCGACGAATCCCGGATGTACCGGTATGAAAAGTTCCTTTTTCCTCGAAAGTGTGTTGGTTATGTATAAATCTCTCATAATCTGACAGAATCAGGTAATACAAATTTCGATTTTACGCAGCCTCTGCGCTGCAATATTAGACAAAGATACGCAATAATCGCTCACCGTCCGAATTTTTCTTCGTATGGAGTATCTCAAAATAAAACACTCCAAAGACATATTCGATAAGGGAGCGACCCCGTTGATACCTTTGAAATTGAAATTTGGAAAATTATTGTCAGTCCACTCCTGTTTTCCGGCACACTTGACAAGAACGACTCTTTGCGGTAAATTTGCCGTATGGACAAACTGATTTACATAGATGCAACCATGCGTGAGGAATCACGCACGCGGATGATCGCTGAGCCTCTGGTCGGGGAACTCGCGAAAAGATACGAAATAGAACGCATAAAGCTCGATGGCGTGGACTTCCCGGCTGTCGGGAGCAGAATCCTGCATGACAGGGACAACGGTATAGTACCGCAGGAATATGCTGACATGGCCGGAAGAATCGCCGCAGCCGACAGGATTGTCATAGCGGCACCTTTCTGGGACATGAGTTTCCCGAGCATGCTGAAAGTGTTTCTTGAGAATATGTCGCTGTTCCATATAACGTTCGACAGCGACGACACACATTGCTATGGCCTGTGCCGGTGCGAAAAAGTGCTGTATGTCACGACACGGGGCATGAACATACATACCGGAGACCCGTTGGAACAGGCGACTCCGTACATAAAGGCCCTGAGTTGTCTGTGGGGGCTCGGAGAATTGTTTGTGGTGGCAGCCGAAAATATGGATTACAGTACGCCTGAACAGATTCGGGAAAAGATTTCCGATGCCGTGTCTGAGGGGCTGGAAATCTGCCGCAGGTTCTGATTCCGTTTATTGCGGAGAGACAGGGATTCGAACCCTGGGAACAGTTACCCGTTCACCGCATTTCGAGTGCGGCCCGATCGACCACTCCGGCATCTCTCCAGGTACTTTTGCGCCGACAGGTTGCAAATATAGTGAGAAACGGGGAGTAAAACAAGTCCTTGCTTCCCCGGTTTATCATATGCTTGGAATTTCTGATGAATTTCAGGACACGTCATGGAAATGACGGATTGAGAGTGGGCGGCTCAAAAGGGTACTTTCTGTGTTACGCTTTTTGATTCAGAAATCCTCATGTGCGCCAGTACACTGCGGTCTCTTCATCTTCGCAAGCCTTGAAATTCCTCCTTTTGGGTTCACCCACATACTGTTTCCGCCTCGGCAAATGTGACTTTTATTCGAAATCCATCCGTATGTGTGCGAGATTTTCTATCTTTGCAGGATTGATTCGTCGTACTGACGTAAAATTTTGTAATTTATGAAAGTTGCAGTCATTATGGGATCGACCAGCGACTATGAGATCATGTCTGCTGCGATCAAGGTTCTTGAAGAATTCGGTGTGGAATATGAAAAAAAGGTCATCAGCGCCCACAGGACACCGGACCTGATGTGTGAATATGCCAAAACTGCCAGAGAGCGCGGAATCGGCGCCATCATCGCAGGAGCGGGCGGAGCTGCCCATGTAGCCGGTGTCGTGGCAGGAATGACTACCGTTCCGGTGATCGGTGTCCCTATCCAGACCAAAGCCCTCGGAGGCATGGATTCTCTCCTGTCCATCGTACAGATGCCCGGCGGTATCCCAGTGGCTGCCATGGCCATAAACGGTGCGAAGAATGCCGGCCTTTTCGCAGTCCAGATCCTTGCGCTTACCGACTCCGCTCTTGCGCAGAAACTCATGAAATTCCGCGAAGAGCAGACAAAGAAAGTCCTTGACGCAGTCATCTAGTCCGGCAGGAACGGACTTCGATATCAGGCAGCCGGTCTGCCGTCATTCCTAATCCATCGGTCGTTATGAAGAATCACCGTATATTCGTAGAAAAATATCCTGAATTCCAGGTGGAGGCCAGAAGCCTTCTCAATGAACTGAATGAAAATCTCCAGCTTTCCCTGCACAGCCTCAGGCTGCTGAACGTCTATGACCTTTTCGGCTTCA
>CALVDT010000032.1 GCA_944326385.1 uncultured Bacteroidales bacterium
AGACGTCCGAGCACCAGATCGGTAGCATCGATGAGAACCCACTCTTTCTTGATATCGCCAGCCTTGAGCGATACTGTCTTGTAACTTTGTGTGTCCACTGTCTTGATCTTTAAATGGTTAATACTAAAATTGCGATCCCTACACTTAATAGGGGTCGCAAAGATAGCAATTATTTTCCAATCAGCAAAATATTAAACAACGTGCGTCCGGAGGCATATCCGATGAAAAATCCATGGTATCAGGCAGGGAAATAACTTGAGGAGTTCCCGTATCTGAAATCCACTTTCAGGATATTGCCTCGTCCCTCCCATCTGTAAGCAAGGGAATTCGCGTTCTCCCCATCCGGAGCCACATACTTGTCCATGCTGTCGGAAAGATCCAGAAGAAGGAACGAGCCGTCTTCAAGGGCGATGCCTATGGTTTTCGTGTTCCTTGTTACCGCCCCCTGGTCTATGGATACGATTCCGGAATCGAATGTCCCGTACAGGACGGGAGATGACAGGCCTGAATCAGTGCGGCGGAGACAATACAGGTTCTGCGGATTGTCATTGTCGGTATAATAGACATAGCCGAGCCCGTTCGTCGGGTCGTCCAGAACGGATATCACGGAATTCTCCCCGAAATGCGCAACCGGCACCTTGAAATAATCCGCAGTGACGGCAGGAAGATATCCCTGATACTGCGACAACGGATACTGCGAAGCATAGCACTGGCTGCCGTCGCTGCTGACTATGAACATAAGGAAAGGATCACCCATGAATGTATACTGGGGTTTGACTATATGAGAATGCAGTATCTTCTCTCCGGCAAAGCTGCCGAAGTCGGATCCATCCGGGAAAGGCATGATTTCCCCTGCATCGGTGTTGGAATAGTCGTTGTATCCGTTGTTCACCATCAGGAACCGGTCATTGTCTCCGTCATAGAACACGGCGAGTCCGAGATTGTACGGGCCGCCTATCATGGCAGAGACCTTGAGGTCCTCGCCATCGTATTTCAGCGGGAGATTGCTGAAACGGCCGATATAGTATCCGGTCTGTGATTTCCTGTAATACAGCCTGCCGTCCTCGGCCTGAAGATATGCCACATATCCGCAATAGAGGGCATCCGTGAATTTCACGTCCTCGGGGAAAGTCTCCCCTATGAATTCCTGCTCAAGCGACACGGTCTTCAGCATGGTCATTTCCTCAACGCTGAAAGACTTCGCAGGGTCGGAATCCAGGGTAAGCATATGACCGTAGTTGGCACCTGTTTCGTTTGACCAGAATTCCATACAGTCAAGCCAGGATTCAGCGGTGGATTCCGTGGCAAGCGCATCCGGATACTCCGCATAAGTATACGGCATGGACGTGCTGCGCTGAAGGAAGTCATAGATCACCTTCCCGTCACGTTCCGTCGCTATGAGCCATCCGCAGGAATAAGGCTGGTCAAGCTGGATATTGAACCTGATGATGACGCTGTTCCCCTTGGAGACACGAGTCATATAGAAGGCGCATGAGGCTCTGGTTCCTGTCAGGTCGCACGTCCAGACCAGATTCTTTTCCGTACTGACGGTCTCTCCGTCTATCACCCATTCGTAAGCAAGGTCATCCATATCGGAATACACGATGGCAGGGGTGATTTCAAGCACATCCCCGACTTTCAGGGTGTACTGGCCGTTCTCGACAAGAAGAGAAGGCTCCTTGTCGGGATTGTCGATATACGGCAGGTCAAGATATGAATAAGCCCTGTTCGTCTCATCCTTGACGCAGCCCGATGCAAGCACCAGCAGTGCAAGCACAGCGATATTCATGATTCTTTTCATGTCAAATCCTCCTTATCCGATTACAGGAACCGTAATCTGTCCGTATTCATCCACACTCGGATTCTCTTCGAGCCAGTACTTGAACACCCTGGCATAATGCAGCTTCTCATCCTCTGTAAGTTCGCCGAAATCCCCGGAGTATGCATGATTGATAAAAAGTTCGAGTTTGGTGTCGGAATATGTCCCGAGATAGGCTTCCGTCACCTCGTCCGTCCACCATGCCGGTCTGGATATCTTGTCAGTCAGATAGATGTCCATCACAAGAGAGTCACGCACCGCTGCCACGAAAGAGCTGTTTGTGACAAGCCTGAGGGACAGCCTCTGTTCGGAATCCGCCAGTCTCGACGAGTTCTTCAATGTGACTGTCAGGACATCCGAATAAAGATTCCCGCCGAATACAGGTTCAGCCGGGAGTTCATATTCTGTCCCTTCTTCTGCCGTGGTAGTCTCCTTATCCACGGCTACCTCATAATATCTGTCCTCTCCATACAGCCGTCCGCTGTAGCTGACAGGGATTTCGACCGTAACCTCATCCTCACCGAGAGAATAAAGGAAGTTGTAATGCAGCTCATGCGAGCCTTCTACAGTATTGAAATAGATGTATCTCTGCTCCCCGAACAGATCTATCCCGTCCTTCTTGCAGCCGGCGGATGCCAGCACAAGCAAAGTCATTAATATTATTGTATGGATACGCATTTGTTTCTGATTAAAATCCTGTTATCATCATATGGCACTTTCTGTATCCGGGACAGGCATGACAAGCTGGCCTACCACTGTGGTCATGTCCCCTTCGCTATACCGGACAGGGACATTGAGCCGCTTGAACATGAAGATATTCTGGCCCAACCCGGCGAATTCCTTCCTTGTGTCATCGAAAAGATAGTCATAGAATCCGTCATAGTCCGCATCGGCAGGAATCTGATACGCGGCCGAATTGATCCCGCGGGCTTTCAGGAAAGTATTGAAGAGGGTGATTGCCTCCGGGACATCGCCAGTGTTTGCCAAAGCTTCAGCCATAATATAATAGACTTCCCCGAGGCGCACGGCCGGAACATAGGCTGTGCCGGAACCGTTCTTGTCTTCATTATAGAGTGTCAATATCTGGTTTGAAATCATCCCCGACCTCTTGTCAGACGAAATCGATGTGAAATTCGCAGGATCTTCCACAGCCAGATAAGTGGAGGTGTTCGCCCTGTCGAACCAGCTCTCGGAAGCATCGACAAGATTGACATAATAGGATGCGAAGAGGGTCTCGTCCAGCATCTTCGGGTTCGATGATATGGTCGAGCTGGATACAAGTGACAGCTCGCCGTCTTCCACCAGATCCAGTATCTCCTGCGCAAAGTCCTTGGCATCCTCGTACTCCCCGTTGTACAAGGCTACACGGGCCTGCACGGCTCGGATCGCATAATAGTTCAGACGGCAGCCACGCTGAGAATAGAACCTGCCCCAGTCCGGCTCGGGAGTATCGGAAAACCTGTAGGCTGCCCCCAAGGCATACGAACGGTTCACGTCAAGGGTGTCATAGGCTCCCACATACTTTGCCGCCTTGGCCAAATCGGTCTTGATCAGTTCCATCACCTCGGATGACTTCAATGGCGGGTTGACCCGGGACGGATATTCCGTGACATATGGAATATAGGCGTCATCCCGGCCTTCCGCATCTTTCGCAAGAGACTGTCCGAAAATCCGGAGAAGGTCGAAATGCAGGTAAGCCCTGAGAGCCAGCGCCTCCCCCATCATCAGATTCTTCTCCATGGCGCCGTAACGGAAGAAGCCGTCCTCCTTTTCCTGACAGCTCTGGATGAATTCATTCGCCCTTGCTATGTTCTTGTACAGCCCCAGCCATACAGTCCTGCCGAGAGCCATGACATCATCGTCGGAATATTTCAGATCCCGAAGCGATACGAAAGTCTCGTGCGAACTCCAACCGCTGTTCAGTTCATAGCCTCTCGACCATGCCTCCATTGCTCCCCATGACAGATTCTGCCCGTAAAGGGAAGTGGAGCCGAGATCCTGATATATGCCGTTCAGCACATTATAGAAGCCCTCGGTCGAACTGTACATGTCCTTTTTCGATATTTCATCCACAGGGGATATGTCAAGCCATTTGTTGCATCCCGGCAGGATAAGGAGCAGTACCGGAAGCATGGCGGTCATATGTTTCATTTTCATGTTGTGCCTGATTTAGAATGTTATACTTGCGGTCAGGTCGAAAGCTCTGGCGAACGGGTAGGACGTACCCTTCTCCATCGTTATGGTGCTGACCGTAAAGAGGTCCGAACAGTTGATCTGGAACTTCAGCCTCGATATCTTCGCCTTGCTGATATATTTGTGAGGGACCTCATATCCTATGGACAGGGAGGAAAGTTTCAGCCAGTTGTAGTCCTGCACAAAACGGGATGTAGGCTGGGTGGCGGACCTCCATGACTGGAGACTTTTGAACGCAGTGACATCCCCCGGCTGTGTCCATCGGTCGGTGATCACCCTGACATCGCAGTTGTAGTTCGGATCAGCCCGCTCCACCTTGTCGAGAAGAGTGGTATTGTATATCTGACCGCCATAGCTGAAACTGAAATAAGCATCGACGGTAAAACCCTTCCAGTAGAAATTGGCTCCGAACGAACCCGAGACAAGAGGCTCGGTGTCACCGATGACGACATTCTCGGCTCCCTGCCACCCATAACCTACCGTACCGTCCGAATACCGGAACATTTCACGTCCGGTCGCAGGATCTATGCCGAGGGACTGCATTCCATATATCGCGGTCATGGACGCTCCTTCGTAATATTTCAGGACTGGAGTGTCGTTTGTCAACGTACTCTGGGCGAAATATTCATTCACACGGTCATTGTAGTCCTTCATCGAATTGGATATTTTCTCCAGCCTGTTCTTGTTGTGGGCGAGATTGGTAAAAAGGTACAGCATGCTGTTCCTCGTCTCATACAGCTTGGCGCGGACATTCAGCTCCCATCCTTTGTTGGAAACCTCGCCGACATTCTCCTTGTAGGTGGTGAAGCCCGATGATGAAGGTATGGTCATATCGGCAATGAGGTCCTTTGTCTGCTTGTAGTATCTGTTGACCTTGAGATAAAGGACATTGTCGAAAAGGGTAAGCTCGCCTCCGAACTCAAATGTGTCGGTGGTCTCCCATTTGAGATCCGGATTGCCCATGTAGTTCAATGTCGCCGAAGAGCCTGTCGGGAACCAGCTGTCCGTAATCACGAAGAAGCGGTCCTGCGCGGTGTAGGACGGGAAATCCACTTTACCCGTCTGTCCGTAGGATGTCCTTATCTTCAGCTGGGTGAGCCATGGAAGGTTGTTCCTTACGGCATCGTAATTATGGATATTGAGACCCGCACCAACTGATGCGAACGGGGCATATTTCCTTTCAGAACCGAACTGGGAGCTTCCGTCCACACGTCCTGACACATCGAGAAGATAGATGTTGTCATAGCTGTAATTCAGCATGAGAAGGGTTCCGAAAAGACGCTGCGCCTCAGTCGAGGTAGTCGGCTTGTCTCGCAGTTCCTCGGCAAATTCAGGTGAAGAGAAGCCGCCGGACGGGAAACCGACATAATATGAGGAGACGTTCTTCACTTCGGACTCCTGCATGTTGAATCCGAAGGAGAGGTTCAGGTGATGCTTCCTTATGACTTCATTGTAATAAAGCAGGGTATTGATGTCATATCCCCAATTCGTGTTCCCGGTAATCCTGAGGTCTCCCTTGTCGGACACCGAATCGAAATAGGTCTCGTCCGGATCGCGGAATATCTCATGGTCGGAGATGTCATAATAAGCGCTTATGCCGGCCCTTAGATTGAGATGTCTGGTGATGTTCCAGCGGACTTCGAAATTGTCCCTGAATTCCTTTGACACGGTATTGTCATAGCTCGGGAGCGTGGCGTCATACATTGGATTGGTCTGTATGCCGCTTCTCCACACCTTTATGTTCCTGGTGACGTTCCCGTACTCGTCGAGATATGTATCATAAGGGTTCATCTTCACGAATTCGGAATATGTCCCGTACGGGGACTCGATGGCCTTCACATTCTGGAACATCACATAGTTCCTTATATTCAGGTTCTTGTAGTTATATGCAAGCGAGACTCCTCCCGAAATGTTCTCCCTTGAGGAGCCCTTCATCACACCGTAATTCCCGTTATACATGAAATCGATGCCATACCGGAGACTGCCTTCACCGCCGTCTACATACAGCGAATGCTTATGGCTCATCGAGTTCCTCAGCGGAAGGCGCATCCAGTCGGTATTGACTCCGCGCTCCACCTGCTGGAGTTTCTCGTTGTATTCCATGTCGAGCGTTATCTGTTCCTCGGCATCCTTCCCCGTATAGAGACCGGCTATCTGCTCGGCGCGGAGCTTCTGGTTCACATCCATCAGGTTATAATAGGAAAGGTCGGGAGTCTGCATCGTCAGATCAAGCGAATATGAGACATTCACCTTGCCCGGTTTCGGTGCCACGGTAGTGATGACCATCACACCGTTTGCCGCCCTTGAACCGTACATGGCGGTGGCAGCGGCGTCTTTAAGCAAGGTCATGCTTTCAATCCTGTTCACATCCAGGTCATATATCTTGTCTACGGAGACTTCAAAGCCGTCGAGGATGAAAGTCGGGAGATTCGGATTGTTCGTAAGGGATGTGGAGGATATCTCATCCAGATCCGTAATCCCGATGCCGGACTGTCCGCGGACTGTCATGTCCGGAATAGCGTTGGGGTTTGAACCCATCTCCACATTCTCCATGATCCTGAAGGAGGGGTCGAAGATCTGCATGGCGGCAAAGGCATTCTGCGGAGCCGCTTTAAGAATCTCCTGGCGGGACACGCTGGTAGCGGAACCGGTGAAGGATTTCTTCGATATGGTACCGTAGCCTGTCACCACTGCTTCCGAAAGGTCTTCAGTGTCGGATTTCATTTTCACTGTCATCTCTGTACCATCGGCAATGAGCTGTTCCCAGTTCCTGATAAGGACAATCTGTTCATCCGCCATGCCAAGATAGAAGAATGTCAACGATACATTCTTCGCAGGACTGTACCGGACGGTGAAACGTCCGTCAATGTCTGTCTGTGCCCCTTCGTCCGTATTGTCGATCCTCACTGCGACACCCGGCAAGGGTTCGCCTGCGTCATCGACTACAGTTCCTGACACTGACAGTTTCCGGTTTTGCACGGCTGAAGATTCCGTGGGGATTGCGGCAGAAGCCATGCAAACACACCCCATGCCTGACAGGCTGATCATACAGCCTGCCAGAAAGGCGATTCTGTTCATAAGAGAATACTGTCTATTTGTTATTGATATCGGTCACAATCTCATAGAGATCAGCAAGATAGCGGTAATGCTGCGTGGTTTCCGTCTCTTCTTCGGATGCATCGAGCCGCTCTTTCATCCAGCGGTATGCCTTGTCGACATATTCGAGATAAACATATCTTGTCGACTGGACATTGAACACCGGCCATCTCTTCAGCTGGCCATAGCTTGCGGAGTACATGATATTGTCATCACCATAAGTCTCCGCATACAATGCATCGGAAAGGGTGACTGCCAGGGAGGCAGGGTCATCAGTGCCGTAATCCACGATCCGGAGAGCATCCTTTTCCGCAGCGGAAGATATGACCTTATACCTGTAGTTCCTCATCTGCGTACTGCCGAGAAGGGTGCGGAACACGAAATTCTGGAAATACAGTTCGCTTTCCGTCAGTTCCCTGCCTTCTCTCGTCGGGGCCCAGAGCTTGTCCACCTGATAGGCGATATAGTCCGGATGCCTGATCCTGTCCGCAGGAGCGGCATCATAGGCAAAGAGAGAGCCTCCGATAGTGTTCATCAGCAGCATTATGTAGTCTTTCCTGGTGTCTGCCGCATCCTTGGACTGCATAGGCATGTTCTGCAGCAGGTCCTCCCGGAAATAAGCATCAGACTCGTTGATATGCGCAAAAAGCATGTCGAGAGCCTTCTGCTGCCTTTCCCTTGTCATGTATTCGAATGCAGGGACAGGGTCACCGGCCATTCTCTGGTATGTCTTTATGCCGTAGACATTGATAACCACCTGGGTAAGGATCTGGCGGTATTTCCTGAGAAGGTTCTGGTAGATTATCGTCCTCATCTGATAATCCGGATCGAAGTCGTCGGACACCCACTTGTCGAAATTCGCCATCATGTACCTGAGGTTCTCGAGCTGGTATTCAGCCAGCAGCAGGTCATCGTCCCCCACATCATCCGCTCCGCAGTCCGGGCAGTTCTTGGCATACTCGTAACGATAGACAGGATTCCCCATCTTCTCGTCGACCATCTTCTTCAGTATGGCCTTTTCATCCTCGCCTTCGCGGAACGGCCTGTAAAGCCAGTCCACTATGAAATAGTCGTACTCACCGAGCCCGACAGGATACATCCTTATGCCTTTCAGAGCTCCATCGACCGGGGCTGCGGTATTTGTCAAGGCCCTGTCCAGCATGGACGGGGTAGTCCCGTACTTGTTTGTGAATGTGGCGGATCTGAGCGAATCCACCGGGAAGGCCGCCGATGACGTCAGATTATATGTCATGCCGAAGCAGTCCACGCCTGCGAGCCACGTGAAGTAATGCTTGATATATTCATGCATGAGCTCCTCCGACGGTTCCAGAGTCCTGGCTGCCGGATCGGCATGCGCCGTAGTGAGCAGGATATCGAAAGGCACATCCGCCATGAAATTATAGCATACGCTTATCGTGGTCCTGAGTATCTCACCGGAGCGCGGGTCGGTATATGTCCTGACCGTAGCGCCCGAAGAAAGCGACGGGATGAAGCGGATGACATTATAGTCGAAATTGTCCGGATCGAACTGCGGGTCCTCCTGCGGAGAAGGGAAATCCCTGAACTGTATCACGTTCCTGTAGCCCACCTTCCCGAAAGCCTTGTTCCACTCTCCGACGCCGTCGATAATGCTCCGTTTCAGCAACGGAGTGAAAGTGGTGTCCATGTAGAAAAGTATCGGCTTTTTCACCTCGCTCCCCTTGCCGCTGTCGAAAGCCTCGCTGTCCACCGGTTCGAGCCGCCATCTCTGCGCATAGTAATATTCTTCCGCCGGCTTGAAGTCATGCCTGTACTTAAGACGTCCGATCACCTGCAGAGGAAGCCTGCAGTCGGCATCCCTTTTCTTCATTTCCGATTCAGGCAGACGCACGAACATCCTGTCCACCTTTGCTGTGGTGAAACGGGTGTAGAGCGGATTGACGGAGCTCTTGTAGGTCATGGTGCAGGTCACGGTGACATTGTTTGCAAAAGCTTTCACGTCATCAAGATACGAACCGTCCTTGGAATATGAATATGTGACGCCCTTGAGCATGTACATGCCTTCGGATCTCGCCTGTATAGGTGACAACAGCCTGTCGCTTCCTGTCAGGTAATCCGTCATGTCAATGAGCACGGCGGAGCTGTCCGGGGTGTAGGCCTTTATCTCGAATGATTTCAGGACTGCACCGATGGTATTCCTTTCTATCGCCTTCCGGATATAAGGATCACCGTCACCTACGGAGACGCTCTTGTCCCGTACAAGATCGATATTCTCCCCCACCTTCTCAAACGCCACCTTCAGCGGCACCATCGGATTGACTCCGGGATGGCCGTCCGTATGGTCGCTGATCTCGGAAATGACCGACACCAGCAGGAGATCCTCTCCGAGAAGAGTGTCCGGGATTTCCACATATACCTTGTCATCGGCCTTGTGGAGCGTCATGAATCCTTTGACTGTCTTGACCTTCTTGTCTTTGAACAGCTTATCATAACCGGACTCTCCGCTGTCCTTTCCGGTCTCTTCCGCCCCGTCCTTGTCCGTGGCCGGGACTGCAGCAGCATGGTATGGTGTAAATCCGGCCAATACAGCTGCAGCAAGAAATACAAATATCTTTTTCATCGCTTTTTCTACTGTTTAGTGGATTACATCATCATAGCATCGAGCCTGTGGAGAATCAGCCTGTAGTGTGCTCGGGTCTCCTTGGAGCCTGTGTCCTGTTTCTCCTTGAGCAGGTCGCGGATATCCATGAGTTTTGCGTAATAGATATGATATTTTGGATTCATCGAAGCGGACAGGCCTCTGAAATATCCGAATCCGAGGATCTGTTCAGGTGTGACAGTGTCCACTGATATGACATCACCGGCATAGCATCCGGACGGATCAGGAATCTCTCCCGTCAAAGAAGCGACAGGTGCAGTACCTTCCAGCTTGTCCATTCTGGTAATCATCATGAGATGGTCGATATAGGCTATCTGGTTCGTCATCTCGGCGGAAGTCAATGTCCTGCCCTTGCGGGTATTCTTGAACAAGGCATCGAAAAGGATATCCTGAGATTCGTTTACCGTGAATCCGTTCCTCAGTGTGTTGGCATCCATTGTCCCCTTGTCGGCCATGGCGAAAGAGAGGATGTACCTCTGGAATTTCACGGACATGTTTCCTGAAAGAGGAATCTCCGAAAGAAGGTCCGCAGGTTCGAGCCAGTCGAGGTCTTCAAGCTGTCTGCACAGGAACTCCTGGGCGCGCCTCTGGTAATCAGCCTCCACATATTCGAAGCTCGGACGTTTGTCGCCCTGGTATCTCTCGTTGAGATAGACCCCGCCTTTCACATTGTATACGTGATACAGATGCTGCAGATACTGGTTCAGCACTGCCTTGTAAAGCATTTCCCTCTTGGTAAGGTCCGGATCGGAATCCTTCAGCCAGCTGTTCATGTTCTTCATTATGAACTTGAGGTTCCTGATGCCGTATTCGGAGGACTTCACGACATCGTCACCGAGATCTTCCGACTGGGCGGACGGGTCGAGAACTCCGTATATCTGCTGCTTGCCGTATCTGAAGCGCGGATCTCCGGACTTCTCGCTGATCCATTTCGACAGGACAGGCTTTTCGTCCATATATGTCGCAGCCTCGGGAATCGGCGAATACAGCCATTTGATCGAGAAATAGTCGGCCAGACCGAGTCTCGGCGGCGTAAGTTTCACTCCTTTCTCCATATCACCGGGCTGCGCCACGAAATTGAACCTGGCATAATCCATTATCGTATAAGTGGTGCCGTTCTCGCTGGTGAACTTGGGATCGCGGAGCTTTTCCACAGGGATGGAGGATGAACCAGCCATATTGTGCATGAGGGAGAGGCAGTGACCCACCTCGTGCGCAATCACATAGCGCAGGGCATCATCCATTATGTCCTGAGGGATGTTCCCGCTTCTGACTCTCGGGTTTGCGGCTGCGGTCTGGACGAAAAGCCACTCGCTTACAAGATTGACTACGTCGTGATAGACCATGACAGATGCATTGAATATCTCTCCTGAACGCGGATCCACCCATGACGGGCCCATCGCATTCTTGATAGGTATCGGCTGATACCGTATGCACGAGTATTTGAGGTTGTCAGGGTCGAATTCCGGGTCTTCCTCTTTCGAAGGGAAGATCTTCGCCTTCACCGCGTTCTTGAATCCTATCGGCTCGAAGGCTTCATTCCACTGCTCTACAGCCTCGATGATAGGGCCGCGCCACTCCTCGGGGAATGCGTCATCGATATAGAATACGATCTGCTTGACAGGCTCTACCTTCTCACCGCGTTTCCATGCTTCGATATCCTTCGGATAGAGATCCCATTTGCGGGCAAAATATACAGGCAGGGTGCCTCTGATGTCATTGGTCGTGAAGACCGCCTTCCCTGTAGGGAATATGTTGATGCGGGGATCGGCGAGCCTCGGCCTCATGGGTTCCTCCGGAAGAAGGAGGAAAGATCTGTTCACCAGAGCAGTCACAGGGGCATCGGTCTCGATCTGGGCTATTGCATTCTTCGCATTGTATGTGACTGTGGAAGTGTAGGTCAGATAGCTGGATACGGAGAAATTGTCCTTGAATGACTTTATGGCGGCAAGATGGGACCTGTCTTTCTGGAAAGAGACGTTCCTGCTGAAAGGCTTCTGTCCCAGAGGTCCGTACGGGTCGAACGGATCGATATCCTTTATATGCGACATGAAAAGATCCGTGGCGTCGAAAACCACGGCTGTACTGTCTTCGTTCCATGCCTCGATCTCGAATGACCGGGAGATGGCTCCGATGGTGGATTTCCTGACAGCCTCCTTTATGTTTTCCTGGTCCGTCACATAAATAGGGACTGTCGTAAAAAGAATAAAACTTTATCACGAATTGATTGCCAATGTAATATAAAATTTGTATCTTAGCTAAAGATAAAAAGAATACCTCCAATTGC
>CALVDT010000033.1 GCA_944326385.1 uncultured Bacteroidales bacterium
AAAGATTCACTATATGACGGTGCGAGAAAGCGCCTTCATTCAGAAGGGCTCCGTACCAGTCATTGTCCGAACCGAGGTCACTGCCGAGCCCGAAACGCAGGAATTCATCCTTGTCAAGGAGCTGTGGACGGTTCGACACCTGTTCTGTTGTAAGCTCTGCCGTATAGGACAGGCGCATCGGGCCTTCGTTCGGCTTCTTGGTGGTGATGAGGATGACACCCGCGGCTGCTCTGGTTCCGTAGATGGCTCCGGCAGATGCATCCTTCAGCACATCGATGGAGAGCACATCCTCGAAGTTGATGGATCTGATGTCGGCCCCAGGCACACCGTCCACCACTACCAGCGGAGATGCAGCGGCATTGATGGATGCCACACCCCTGAGCTGCATGGATGAAGATGTGTTCGGGCTGGATGTCTCTGTGATGGTCATACCCGAAATCTTGCCTTTCAGGGCAGTGGCGATGGTCGAGCCACCCTGGCCTGCCAGCAGGTCTTTCGACGATATGGAAGTGATGGAACTGGTAACGGCCCTCTTCTCCATGGTACCGTAGCCGACGACCACTATCTCGTCCAGCATGTTCATGTCTTCCTGAAGAGTGATAGTCACCGGAGCTCCGGAATCTATCCTGACTTCCTTGGTCACATATCCCAGATAAGAAACCGACACTCTTGCCGGAAGAGCTGCTGTCAGAGCCCAGTGTCCGTCCAGATCGGTCAGGGCATAGGCATTCCCGCTGCCGACAAGGAGTACCGTAGCTCCCGCCAATGGTTCTCCGTTTTCATCAACCACCTTTCCCGACAGGTCTTCCCTGCCTGCAGAGCGGCTGCCGGACAATCCGGTTCCGGGGCTGCTACCCCCCCCATTGAAGCAAAAGTAATTGTATTGTCAACCCTGCTGTACTGCAGATTCGTGATGGACGCTATCCTGTCCAGAATCTCCGACAGTGAAGCATTCTGCATGTTCAGGGTGATTCTCGGGACTCTGTCCGCGAGGCTCTGGTCGTAAAGGAAGTTGCAGCCCGAAAGCTGATGAAGAAGCGTCAAAGCTTCCTGAAGTGACTGATCCTTGAGATTTATCGAAAGATTCGTCTCGCGTACGGAATCATCACCAGGCGTGTCCTGACCGATGGCAGGGGTCACTGCCAGCCATAGGGGCAAGACCCATAATAAAAGCCTGAGAAATCTGTAATCCATGTTGTCAGATTAGATGGTTAGTAAATTAATGATATATCCGGGTTGTTTCGTTTCAGTGTGTCCATGCCGTTTTCTGTTTCGGCCGTTCATGATTGAATACACCTGAAGCCGGCTTTTCTGGGGGATAAAATTGTTAAATTTTTGTTATTTCGGGAAAATCATTTTGAAATGGGAAGCCGTTTTGTTTTTGAAAAACATTTCCATATCTTTGTAAGGACTCTTGTAAAAGGTCATATTCCGGTTGTTTCGGGCCATTGAGCATTAACCATTATTGTGTCATGAATAATCTACAGAAGAAATGACTGACCGGATTCCGGATTCCATTTTAGTACATGGCCTCTTGACTGGAGATGAAGAGGCTTTCTGCGAACTGTACGCCAGATACTGGAAAAAGCTATGCAATTTCTGCTACCGGTTCATCGGCTCGTATGATCTGGCGGAGAATTATGCCCAGGACATTTTCCTGAAAATATGGGAAAACCGCGAACTTCTGGACCCGGACAAGTCGTTCTCGTCGTTTCTGTACACCATAGCGCGGAACAAGGCCATAAACTACCTGAAATTTGTGAGCCGCTCCGAATCCATGCAGAAGGAATTCATGCACGGATATCTGGAAAAGCAGCATTATGAACCCGAATGCAGTGTAAAGCTGCAGGAAAAGGATTATTTCGGACTCCTGCGGAAAGCCATGCTCAGACTTTCACCCCGGCAGCGCCAGGTGTTCATGATGAGCAGAGACAGACATCTTTCCCACAAGGAGATCGCGGAGCAGCTGGGGCTCTCCGTATATACTGTACAGGAGTACATGTCCGATTCCCTGAAGTCCATCAAGGACTATCTTGCCAAACATTCCGACATAGTATTCCCTTTGTTGTTCATTTTTGTGAATCTTTGTTGACCATGACTGACGCTGAATCGACCAGGGAACTGATCATCAAATACCTGAATGGTTCCTGCACGGAAGAGGAACTGAAGCAATTCCTCAAGATAATGAAAGAAAGTACGCCATCCACGCCCGGACTGGATGACGCAGCCCGGGAATATTGGGACAATGAGCCGGAGGAGGTGCTGACTGACGGAATATATGAGAAGTACCGCAAGGATGCCATGAAGCTCATCAGAAAGCACACTCTTGAGACAAGATTCAGGAGCAGGCGGAAACTGATACTTAGAATAGTTGAAATAGCGGCCTCCCTGGTACTGATAGCCGGTGCAGGATATTTCATCATATCCGATGTGACGGAAAAGCGTACGGCACGGCAGCTGGCATCGTACCAGACCATGGAAACAATGCCCGGGCAGCGCCGGACCGTTCAACTGCCCGACGGCACCAGGGTGACACTGAATGTCGCCAGTTCCATCAGGTACAATGCCCGCTATGGAAAGGATGCCCGGGACATCTGGCTGTCCGGAGAAGCGTTTTTCGATGTGGAAAGCGATCCGGAATGCCCGTTTCTCATCCACGCCGGGGACATGGATGTCCGCGTCACAGGTACATCATTCAATGTAAGTGCATATCCGGAGGACAGGAAGACCTCGGTGACGGTGAAATCAGGGAAAGTCGCGGTTTCATACGGAAAGGATGACGTCAGGATGAACCTCCATCCGGATGAGCAGCTCATCATCGACACAGAAGACCAGAGCATATTCAGGGGCTTTGCGGAGACGGGCTACGCGCTTTCATGGATGCACGGGAAGCTGTCATTCAACCAGCAGTCTCTGCCGGAAATCCTGAAGATGCTGCGCAGATATTATTCATGCGACATCGAGATACGCGACACCACCTCGAAAGTAAAGCTTTCAGGAACGCACGACAACCAATCCCTCGAATCCGTCCTCCAGTCGATTTGCTTCTCCGCCGGACTTGAATACAGGAAAGAAGGAAACAGATACATAATTTACTGATACAAAACAAAATGAAATGAAGAAGCTTTTGATTTTAACGCTGTCGACAGCGATGGCTGTGCCTGCTGCAGCAGGCGACTGGTCTCCTGCCGGAGACAATATCATGTCTCCGTGGGCGGAAGATGTAAACCCTGAATGCCCCCTGCCAGAATACCCGAGGCCACAGATTGTCCGCGGACAATGGATGAACCTGAACGGACTCTGGGAATATGGCATCACGGAAGCCGGAGCCGAAAGTTTCAGCAGTGAAGGCGAAATCCTGGTACCTTTCGCTGTAGAATCGGCCCTGTCCGGTGTCGGGAGACGGATAGACAGGGAAGACGCACTGTGGTATGAAAGGACCTTTACTGTTCCGAAATCATGGAAAGGAAAAAGAATCCTCCTGCATTTCGGAGCCGTGGACTGGGAGACTACGGTGTATGTGAACGGGATCGAGGCCGGGAACCACAGAGGCGGATACGACCCGTTCTCGTTCGACATCACCCCGTATCTGAAATCCTCCGGGAACCAGACCCTCCGTGTCAAGGTTCTGGATGCCACCGATG
This sequence comes from uncultured Bacteroidales bacterium, assembly GCA_944326385.1. GTDB lineage: Bacteria > Bacteroidota > Bacteroidia > Bacteroidales > UBA932 > Cryptobacteroides. Next base: position 3,645 of record CALVDT010000033.1, read on the forward strand.
ACGGTTTCCAGCCGCGAGGAAAGCAATGCCACATAAACGGAGGCATCTGGTACACTCCGGTATCGGGAATCTGGCAGACTGTGTGGATGGAGCCTGTTCCGCTGTGTCATATCAAAAGCTATCATGTGGAGAGCGATCTGGAGAATTCCGCGCTGACCGTATACGTGGATGCGGTGACATCGGACAGAGACGAAGTGAAAATTTCCCTGATAGAGGGAGGTGAAGGATATTCGGCCGAAAAACCTGGAAACAATATACTCTGTACCGCTGTCGCTGAAGCAGGGAAAGCCACTCTGCAGGTTCCTGACATGAAAACATGGTCACCATCGTCACCGTACCTTTACGGACTGCGCATCGAGATATGCCGCGACGGCAAGACCGTAGACAGCATCGACGGCTATACGGCGATGAGGGAGATTTCCGTAATCAGGGAAAACGGGGCGCAGCAATACCGCAGGATGGCCCTGAACGGCGAGCCGCTGTTCCATTTCGGACCGCTCGACCAGGGATGGTGGCCGGACGGGCTCTACACCGCCCCTACTGACGAGGCTCTGAAATTCGACATTGAAAAGACACGTGAAATGGGCTTCAACATGATACGCAAGCACATCAAGGTGGAACCGGCCCGCTGGTACTGGTGGTGCGATGTCATGGGGATGATGGTATGGCAAGACATGCCTTGCATCGGGGACTTCTGGGAGGTCCAGGCTCCTGCACGCCGTCCGGAAGTAGTGGAAGCCACCATGAATTCGTGGTCCTCAGGCAGCATACTCGGAGGGACCGACTGCAAGATACCGGCAGAATGGAAAGCGAATTTCTACCATGAATGGGGAGCCATCATGGATGCATTGAAAGTGTTCCAGTGCATAGTAATGTGGGTGCCGTTCAACGAAGCATGGGGGCAGTTCGACACTCCGGAGGTCGTGGCCTTCACCAAGGCGAAAGACAGGACCCGTCTGATAAACGAGGCTTCCGGCGGGAACTACAGTCTGTGCGGTGATGTCATAGACGTGCACAACTATCCTGCACCGGTATTGAAGTTTTTCGAGAGGAAATTCGTGAATGTACTCGGAGAATACGGCGGTATAGGCCATGTCGTTCCGGGACACACATGGAACATCAAGGAGAAATGGGGATATGAAGGGGTGAAGGACACTCCGGAAGAGCTCCTGGACCAGTACATCGAATACCTCGACGACCTGAAGATCATAATCAGGACAGGCTGTGCAGCAGCAGTATATACCCAGACGACTGATGTCGAAGGTGAAGTAAACGGACTTATGACCTACGACAGGAAAGTCATCAAGGTGGATATCCCGAAAATCGCCGCAGCCAATTCGGATCTCATCAGATCCATGACGGAATAGTCTCCGTAGATTCAAAGTGCCGCCCCGAAAGGATACTTTCTGCATCATGCTTGAAATTCCTCCTTTCGGGGCGGCCTTTTAACGGATTGCAAGAGGGTGGGTCGAGCCGTTATTTCAATGTAATACGGACTTTCCTGTCTTTCACGATAACATAATAGTCGCCCGGTTCGAGGATGCGGTCACCTTTACAGTCCACGAACGACAGGTCGCGCATCGGGTCTATTTCAAATTCGAAAGTGCAGGAACCACCGGCAGGAATCAGCCTCTTCTCGAAGTGTCTCAGCTCCTTCACAGGCCGCGTGACAGTGCTGTATGGGTCGCGGATATACCACTGGACAGTCTCCTTGCCGTCCATGTCGCCGATGTTCTTCACAGTAATCCTGGCCGTGATGCGGCTGTCTGCGGTAAGACTGTCGGAAGACAGTTCAATCTCGCCATACTCATAATCCGTATAGCTCAGACCATAGCCGAATTCGTACATAGGTGTGCTCGGAATATCCTGATAGCGGCCCTGCGAACTTCCCCTGGCAGGATTGCGCTGATTGTAGTAGATAGGTATCTGGCCTGTCGTATACGGGAAAGTGACACTGAGCCGGCCTGAAGGATTGGCCTTGCCTGTAAGGATTTCAGCCACTGCCGGACCTCCCATTATCCCCGGCTGCCATATCTCAAGCACGGCATCAGCTTCAGGTGCAATACGTGTCAGGTCAAGAGGCCTGCCGCTGGCAAGAAGAACCACTACAGGCTTCCCTGCCTTCTTCACGGCCTTGAGCAGATTCTCCTGGATTCCAGGCAAGGCAATGTTCGAACGCGAAGCATTCTCACCGCTCCAAGAGTATTTTTCACCAAGGCACAGAACCACGACATCCGATTCAGAAGCCACCTTCACGGCTTCTTCGAAACCGCTCATGTCGCTGCCTTCGAAGTCGCAGCCGGCGGCATATCTGACAGGAGTATCCACTGCCACTGACAGGCCGTCGAATATGCTCACTGCATCCTCAGCCCGGCCTCTTCCGCACCAGGATCCGAGCAGATCCCGGCAGCTTTTGGCCATAGGACCGATCAGGGCTATCTCCTGCCCCGGCTTCAGAGGAAGTACATCCTCATTCTTCAGCAGCACCATGGACTCCACAGCCAGTTCCTTCGCCACTTCCAGGCTTCCAGGCAGCAGGATGCGTTCGCTTTCCGGCTTTTCTTCCGTGTACGGATTCTCAAAAAGACCGAGCATGAACTTGACCCTCAATATCCTCCTGACGGCATCGTCTATCCTCTCCATCGGGACACGGCCTTCGTCGACCAGGTTCTTGAGATGAGGAATGAAAAGATTGTCCACCATGTCCATGTCAAGACCGGCATTTATGGCATACTCCACAGCTGTCGCCTCATCCGGAGCCATGCCCTGGTTTATCAGCTGATGGACTGAATACCAGTCGCTGACTACGAAGCCCTCATGCTGCCACTTGTCTTTAAGCACCTCGGTCAGAGTGTAATGGTTGGCCGAACCGGGAGTGCCGCTGATATCGTTGAACGAACTCATGAGAGTGGCGGCTCCGGCCTTGACTCCAGCCTCGAACGGAGGCAGATAAGTATCCCATAGTGTCTGACGGGAAATCTCGGTAAACACATAGTCACGGCCTGCTTCAGAAGCCCCGTAGCCTACATAATGTTTCAGGCAGGCAGCGATGCTTCCCGGCATGGAAAGGTCTTCTCCCTGGTATGCACGCACAGACGCGGCACTGAATGCGGAAGTCAGGTAAGGGTCTTCACCATACCCTTCGGCAATCCTGCCCCAGCGGGGATCTCTCGCTATATCGACCATCGGAGAGAATGTCCAGTCGATACCTGCGTCTTCGGACTCCTGCGCAGCCACACGGCAGGCTTCTCCGGCAAGTTCCGGATTCCAGGATGCCCCTTGTGCCAGCGGTATCGGATAGATGGTCCTGAACCCGTGTATGGTATCATATCCGAAAATGATCGGAATACCGAGCCTTGTCTCCTCCATGGCCCGTCTCTGCATGACATTCCTGGAGACCGCATCATCTGCCGTGTACAGCAGGGAGCCTATCTCCGGAGGGAGAACCTTGGCCATCTCACCGTTATTGTTCACATTGTCATTGCTTCCGAGGGAATACTGGCTCAGCTGGGCTATCTTCTCGTCCAGCGTCATGCGCGATAAAAGGTCCTCGATTCTTGTCTCTACCGGGAGCGAAGCATCCTTGTAGGGTGGCAAGTCTTTGCTTTCGGCTTCTGCAGCAATGCCAAAAGCCAGAACAGCACTGAATAATAATATCTTTTTCATAATCAGAAATTGGTTGCCGGCGTGTGGTCGAATCAAATGATTCTTCCAAAGGTAAGGAAAAGACAATGCAAAACCAATATTTTTAACGTGAGTTCGATTAATTTCAATTTATTGAAAGACATCGAACTACCTCTGAAGGAGCAGGATAAAGTCCTGCGACGAGCCCCCAGCGAGGTCGTGAGCGGTTCACGAGAACGTCCGGAGGCCGTTCGAGAGCGAGCAGAAA
>CALVDT010000034.1 GCA_944326385.1 uncultured Bacteroidales bacterium
AAATAAAAAATGAGTGTCGGCACGTCACGTGCGGACCCTCATACTAACCACATAATTAATAACACTAAAACTAATAACCAATAAGCTGTGAAGGTTTTGGATTAACCTTTCGATCAACTCGGGTGCAAAGGTACAGCTTTTTTTGATATCTCCAAACTTTTTTAAGATTATTTTTGATTTTTTCTGCTTTTTATCGCGATTTTCCTTATTACACGGCATGGATTACCGGCTGCAACGCAGTCCGAAGGGATGTCTTTCACCACGACACTGCCTGCTCCGATAGTCACATTGTCTCCTATGGTTACACCCGGGATTATCGTGACGCTGCCTCCTATCCAAACATTGTCACCGATAGTGACAGGCTTTGCATATTCCACCAGAGTGTTCCTTTCTTCCGGGTCAACCGGGTGTCCGGCAGTGTATATGCTGACATTAGGAGCAATGAAGACATTGTCTCCGATCTTCACCTTGGCCTCGTCAAGGACAGTGAAGCCGTAGTTCGAGAAAAAGTTCTCCCCGATCTCTATGTTGTATCCATAGTCGCAGTAGAAAGGCTGTATGATGTTGAAATTCTTTCCCGTCTTGCCAAGCAGTCCTTTGATTGTGTCGTGCCTTGCCTTTTCATCGCCAGGTTCAAGCTGATTGTATCTGTGGACAATGCTTCTGCCTTTTGCGAGATCAGCCAGTAATGCCGGATCTGCGGCATCGTACATCAGCCCGGCAAGCATCTTTTCCTTTTCCGTCATGGTCATCTCACCGATATGATCCTGTCCACTATGTATTTCTGCTGTCCTCTCCATGGCAGAGCCCCGAGGTATTCCTTGTAGTGCAGTTCCACCATCTTGCCCCCGCATCTCATCAGTGAGTCCGCGACTTCAGGATCGGTGATGGAGAATTCGAATTCGTATGACTGTATGGCCGAGGAGGCGTTCTTGGATTTGGAGTTGAATCCTGCCTGTATCGCTTTCCCCTCGTATGTCTTGAAAATATATCCTTTGTAGACTACGAAGTTCAGTTCTCCGGCTTTCACTCCCTCTCCGAATACGAAATAGAATTTGATGAAGATGAATAGAGCGACAGCGATTATGGCTATCAGCGATGAAATGGTGATGATTCTGCCTTTTTTCATGGTATTCTGCTATTGGTTCTTTGGAAAATGCAACGGTCAATATGTTTTCAAAGATATGAAATATTCCTGGCATTGGTTCCATGGGACAAAAAAAGAGGATGAATCCAAATGCTTTATTCATCCTCTTTTTTTTGAAGCTGGTCTTCAGTCCAGATTGTCAGATTACGCCCTGAGACATCATGGCATCGGCCACCTTTATGAATCCGGCTATGTTCGCGCCTTTCACGTAGTTCACATATCCGTCAGGTTCTGTGCCGTATTTCACGCAGGCTGCGTGGATGTCTTCCATGATGCGGTGGAGCTTCTCGTCGACTTCTTCAGGAGTCCATTTGAGCCTTATGGAGTTCTGGGTCATCTCAAGACCTGAGGTAGCCACTCCTCCGGCGTTGGAAGCCTTTCCAGGGGAGTACAGGATTTTTGCATTCTGGAATACCTCGATAGCTTCAGGTGTGGATGGCATGTTCGCCCCTTCAGCCACGCAGAAGCAGCCGTTGGCTACAAGAGTCTTCGCCTCTTCACCGTTCAGCTCGTTCTGGGTAGCGCATGGCATTGCAATGTCGCATTTTTCACCCCATGGACGCTGGTTCTCGTGATATGTCGCACTTGGATATTTTGCAGCATACTCCTTGATACGGCCTCTGATGACGTTCTTCAGCTCCATGACATAGTCGAGCTTCTCTCTGTCGATTCCGTCAGGATCATGGATGTACCCGTTCGAATCGGAAAGCGTTACGACTTTCGCACCGAGCTGGAGCGCTTTTTCTGCGGCATACTGTGCCACATTTCCTGAGCCGGATATGCAGACTGTCTTGCCTTTGAAACTGTCTCCCTTGGTGGCGAGCATTGCAGAAGCGAAGTAGCAGGTGCCGTAGCCTGTGGCCTCAGGACGGAGAGGGCTTCCTCCCCAGTTCAGGCCCTTTCCTGTGAGTGTGCCCGTGAATTCATTGCGGAGTCTCTTGTACTGTCCGAACATGAATCCGACTTCCCTTCCTCCTACTCCTATGTCTCCTGCAGGGACATCGGTATCCTGGCCTATATGGCGCTGGAGTTCTGTCATGAAACTCTGGCAGAATCTCATGACTTCATTGTCGGATTTTCCTTTAGGATTGAAGTCGGAGCCGCCTTTCGCTCCACCCATCGGCAATGTGGTAAGGCTGTTCTTGAATGTCTGCTCGAATGCGAGGAACTTCATGATGCTGAGGTTGACGCTCGGATGGAAACGGATACCGCCCTTGTAAGGTCCGATAGCGCTGTTCATCTGCACTCTGTAGCCACGGTTGATTTCGACTTCACCTTCATCGTTCACCCATGGCACACGGAACATGATGACGCGTTCCGGTTCTGCAATGCGTTCCAGCACTTTCATGTCCATCAGGTACGGATGCTCCACTATGTAAGGGGCAAGGCTTTCCACTACCTCCCTTACTGCCTGATGAAATTCTTTCTCTCCTGGATTTCTGGCTATCAGTCCGGCCATGAAATCATCTACATACTTCTGAGCAAAATGATCCATTGTTTTATAATTTATAAGTGACTTGAATTTTCCTGTTTCCTGTCTTTGACCAATACAAAATAAACAAATCAAAACGATAAAAACAATAGCCTGAATCTCTGCAAAGGTTTTGTGCACAAAACAATCCGTGCGCCAGTCGGGCAGATTCGGTTAAGCAAATTCCTCCAATGGCAAAATTTGCTTACAATCTGAAAGCAGTATAAAAAGATGAGTCTATTTTTTGAAATATGTTAAATTTTTACAAAAATTTTCATTCCGGCTTTTCTGCAGGCGTTTTTCCTGCTTCCATCCTTTTCCTGTAGTCGTCGAGCCTTTTTTTCCATACCTTGCATTTGGCTCTGTGCTCCTCATCTTTCCTTTTCAGGAACTGGTCGTATTTTTCTTCAAGATAGTTGTCCGCCATGGTTTATCGTTTATATTGAATTTCATTCGACATATTTGCCTGTGGCCTGTGCATCGGGGAATTGAAATAGAGGGTTTTCAAGGCTCAGATTTTCCGATATTGACAATATACGGTCTGCCATGCCGAGTCTTTCCTTGTATTCTGCCGGGATGCCGCCTGAACCGGCAATCAGGCCGGCAATGCTTCCTGCGACAGGTCCGGTATACATGCTTCTGCCCGACATGTCTACGGCTGTTCTCACAGTCTGGCTGAAATCCCCGAAATGCTTCAGGCAGCAGTAGATTCCTATGGAGAGGGCTTCTTCTGCAGACAGTCCATCACCGAGTCCTGCAATGGCTTCTTGTTCATCCATTTTGCTGAATGACAGTCTTATGGCCTTGTCGATACTTCTGCGTATGCTTTCGACTTCTTCCTTGTACAGGTCCTGATACGTCTTTTCTTTCTCGTTGTCGATGAAGTTCGGCAGAAGATTGCGGCAGTCGCTTATCACATCCATGAACACGGTTTTTGTGATTTCCCTGTTTTCATCCGCAAGCTGGAACAGTATGAAAACAAGCATGGCCGCAGGCATGAAGCACATGGGACTCTTGTGTGTGATTTTGGCGACTTCTGCACCGAGGGTGGCCACATGGATGGAGTCGAGACAGTAATCGTGAGTGAAAAATGCGGCAGGGATGACTCTCATCAGACATCCGCATCCTTCTGCTGCCGGCATGAGTCCGTTTTTCCTGTAAGATTCACCGATATTCCTGGTTATCTTGCTTACAAGTCCGATGAATGTCCTTTCCTCGAGATTGCGGCTTTCAAAGATTCCCGCAGCGGTGTGCAAGGTGACGATGGTGTTGTCCGAGGCGGACTCCGCGCTGCCGCTGGAGCTCTCTCTTTCTTGGCTCAGCGCATTTGCTATGGCGCCGCCGAGCATACTTCCCGAAATTCTTTCCGTTCTTTTCATTTTACACTACACATTTCAATTCTGTTCATATCGGGCTTACGGCTGTGACCGTCATTTCATGGGGAAAAGCCCGTAAAGCCTGGCATCGATCTGATCTGTCACTGCTGCGAAATCCTCAGGCCTGTTCTCGAAATCCAGATGGTCGGCATCGATTGTCAGCACCTCTCCCGGGTATTCTGCTATCCATTGTTCGTAGCGGTCATTCAATCCTGAAAGATACTCGAGACTGATGGATTTCTCGTAGTCTCTTCCTCTTTTCTGTATCTGCGAAACGAGGTGCGGTATCGAGGATTTCAGGTATATCAGGAGGTCCGGCGCCTTGACCAGCGACATCATCAGGTGAAAGAGGTCCATGTAGGTCTCATAGTCGCGGTCGGAGAGGTTTCCCATGTCCTTGTTGTTTGCAACGAATATGTGGACACCCTCCAGGATTGTCCTGTCCTGGATTATCACATCCGAGGTATTTGAAATCTCGAGGATATCCTTGAATCTCTGTGTCAGGAAATAGACTTCAAGGTTGAAAGACCATCGCGGTATGTCCCTGTAATAGTCTTCAAGGTACGGGTTGAAAGTCACTGCTTCATATTTAGGTGTCCATCCGTAATGTGATGCCAGCATTCTGGTCAATGTCGTTTTCCCGCTGCCGATGTTTCCTGCTACTCCTATGTGCATGCCTGCTTGTATTATAATAACGTGTCTGTCTGTATCTTCACAGCAAAATCTTTCAAATTTAGATATTTTCATGGCTGATTTGAAATTTTTCTATATAAAATTTATAGTATTTTTGCAGAGACTAAATTCTATTGGCATGTATTTGTTGAACGAGGATACTATTTGTGCTCCGGCTACGGTTCCGGGGACCGGTGCGATTTCTGTGGTCAGGGTCAGCGGCGGAGATGCGTTGAACGCTGCTTCTTCCATAGTAAGATGCAGCCCTGGCCATGAGATTCTGATGGCTCCCGGATATTCTGTGCGGTTCGGCCGTATCTATCTGGATGACGGTCAACTGCTGGACGAAGTGCTTGTGTCTGTATTCCGTTCGCCTCATTCATATACCGGCGAAGATTCCGTGGAGATATCATGCCATGCCTCAAGATATATCGTGGATAATATCATGCGTCTTCTTCTGGAAGCCGGCGTACGTCCTGCAGATCCGGGAGAATTCACCCGCAGGGCTTTCCTGAATGGCAAGATGGACCTTGCACAGGCTGAAGCGGTGGCAGATCTCATTGCAGCCCAGAATGCATCAGCACATCATGTGGCGCTCAGCCAGCTTAAAGGTGGGTTTTCACTGGAACTGAAGAAAATGCGTTCAAGGCTGCTGAACATAGTCTCTCTAATGGAACTCGAACTCGATTTCAGTGAAGAGGAAGTGGAGTTTGCCGACAGGGGAGAGCTGACATCTCTCGTAGATGAGGTATGCAGCCATATCGACAGTCTGGTTTCATCGTTCAAGCTTGGAAATGCAATCAAGAACGGTATTCCCGTAGCGATTGCCGGGGCGACCAATGCAGGCAAGAGCACTCTTCTGAATCTTCTGGTAGGGGAGGATCGCGCCATCGTTTCCGATATCCACGGCACCACCCGTGACACAATCGAGGAGACGATGAATGTACATGGTCTTCTCTTCCGTTTTATCGATACTGCGGGCTTGCGGCAGACTGATGAAAAGATAGAGCAGATCGGAATCGAAAGGACTTACCGGAAGATCGGCGAGGCTGCCGTCGTGTTCGCCATGGTCGATGTCTCGCAGCCATTGGACGCTGTGTCTTCCGCCCTTGACAGTGTCCTCTCACGTCTGGATGCTCGCCAGCAGAAGCCGGTGTTCGTTCTGAACAAGATGGATCTTCTCGATGTTCACACGGCAGATGACGCAGCTGCACGTAACCATTCCGGGGACATTGCCGGCAGCTCCATGTCTGCCGCCCAGGGTCCGTTTTATCTTCAGGAAAACGGTCTATTCAAGATTTTTGAATTGGATAACAAAAATGTTACCATAATTAACAATATTGTTTCATGCATTAATGATAAATGTCTTGCCCATGGTGTGAAGAACGCAGCATTAGTTGCCCTTTCAGCCAGGACAGGGGAGGGGACAGAAGCATTGAAAACAGCTATTTCTACCCTTTGCAACGAATATTCCGTTGCTTCCGACACCGTCATTGTCACCAATCTCCGTCATATCGAAGCCCTGACCTCAGCACGCCAGATTCTGCACCGGGTCCACGACGGCCTTCGTTCCCATCTTCCTACCGACCTCATCGCCCAGGACATCCGCGAAGCCCTCTACCATTTAGGCTCAATCGTCGGCGAAATCTCGACAGACGAGGTCCTGGGGAATATTTTCGGGAGGTTTTGCATAGGCAAATGACGGCTTGTAAACAACCATAACCAACTATAACCATTTAGAATAAAGTCGCTGAATATCAGCGACTTTTATTTTTATGTACTTTCCAGACCGTATTTGGAAGTAACGGTTTTTATCCATATTTTTCATACGTATTTCTACCGTGGCAGAAATTCACGGTTTGCCCAAATGTCACAGTGACGCATTAGTTGACGTGTGTTGACAATGGTTTACATGTGTGGACAAAAAGGGAAATTAAAATTCATGTAAAATGGCAGAAAATAGGACGAAAATATGGAAGTAAAAAGAATTTGTCAAT
>CALVDT010000035.1 GCA_944326385.1 uncultured Bacteroidales bacterium
AAGGCAAATAAATTTGACTTTGTCGAGCGGCAGCTATATATGGGCGCACAGCGGACAAATAAGCGATTAAGCGAGAACAAAGGCAAATAAATTTGACTTTGTCGAGCGGCAGCTATATATGGGCACGAAATGACCAAATATGCAATTAAGCGGGAGAAAATAACAAACCTGCGCTATATGCTACGTTTCATGCCGATACCGTTGCCGATGGTACATTCTCCGGCAAGACCACCCCCGACCAGTGATCAGCTCTGCTTCCTGTAGGTAACTACGGCAATGATATTGATGAACACCGCAAAAGCCGACAGCATGACGAAATCCGACTGCAAGTCCGCGAAACCGCTGCCCTTGAGGCAGACTGCCCGGAGTATGTTCACGAAATATCTGGTCGGAAGCAGATAAGTCACGTACTGCGACCAAGTCTCCATGGAACTTACCGGGGTGAAGATTCCGCTCATAAGCATGAAGACAAGCACAAAGAAAAGCATCAGGAATACAGCCTGGAGCAAAGTTTCCGAATAATTCGAGATGATCAGACCGAAACCGCCCATGAAAATCAGGAAAATCATCGCTCCGGCATAGATCTCGAGCAGGCCGCCATGGGAAGCAAGCCCGTACACGAAATGCGCTATCAGGAACGAGAGCGTGAAAGCGAAAATGCCCAGAATCCCGTAGAAGACCACCTTCGATAGAATGAAGTCTCTCTTCCTCACGGGCGACACGTTTATCTGCTCTATCGTACCGTTCTCCTTCTCCGAGACTATGCTCATGGTCGGGAAGAATCCGCCGACAAGAACTATGACCACAAGCATCAGCGCCGGCACCATGAACAGCCGGTAGTCCATATACGGATTGTACCGGAACTGAGGGATGATTTCCAGCGGCATGGCGGTGCCGAAGCCATGCTCCCCGGCAAGATCGGACGAGAAACCGGTCACTATGGAGGAAAGGTAGCCGCCACCTATCGCGCCTTTGGTGCTGTTCACTGCGTTTGCCGCAATATAGATATCGGCATTCTTCCCGCTCTCCACAGCCGACTCCATGCCGCCCGGGATCTCGAATATTATGTCCACATTTCCTTCACTCATCTGTTCCATCGCCTGCCTGTAGGTGTATCCCGTAAGCACAAGGTCGAAATACCCTGAACGGGATATCCTGTCCGTCAGTCTTGCAGACATGGAAGAACAATCCCTGTCGACAACCGCAAGCTTCACCTCCTTCACCTCCATGTTGGCGGCGAGAGGCACTATCAGCATGAGCAGCAAAGGCAGCAGCACGAGCACGAACGGCATGAACGGATTGCTGACGAACTGCTTGGATTCCTTTATGAACAAATATACGAACGGTGACATGTCAGTCGAGTTTGTCGTTGAACTTCATGACAGCGGCGGCAAAGAAAATCACAGCCATCGCAGTCATTATCAATATCTCATTCGTCACATATCTTACCGGAACTCCTTCTATCATAATCTTCCTCATGGCCTCTATGAACCATTTGGCCGGAATGAGCTGTGCAAACCACTGCAGGGCGGCAGGCATACTCTCCAACGGATAAAGCATACCGCTGAACATCATCACCGGCACCAGGAATATCACCCCGCATATAAGCGTGGCGATGATCTGGGTCCTGACCACAGCCGATACCAGCATACCGATTCCAAGAGACAGGACGATATAAATGACGGAAACCAGGATCATCCAGAAGAAACTGCCCTCGACAGGTACCTTCAGGACAAAAATCGTGAGCAGCAGGATATTTATCAGCACCACACAGGCCACCACGAAATACGGAATCATCTTGGCCAGCACTATATTGATAGGCTTGACCGGCGACACGAGCAGCACTTCCATGCTTCCGGTCTCCTTCTCCTTGACAATCGAAACCGAAGTCATCAGGGAACATATAAGCATCAGGATAAGCCCCATTATTCCTGGCACGAAATTGTATGAACTTTTCAGCTGCGGATTGTACATCATCTTCAGATTCGGGACCAGACTGCCGTATCCGGCTGATGGTGACATCATGGCAGCCATGACCATGTCATCCCTGAAGTAGGATGATATGATGGAAGACAGATACATCACTTCCATGGAAGCATTGTTCGGATTGGTCGCGTCAGCCACTATTGCCACTTCAGCGCCTTCAGGACTGTAAAGTCTTGAAGAAAACCCTTTCCCGAATATCAGGGCCACATCGATCTGTCCTCTCCTCATGGCTTCCTCTATCCTGTCCTCCGACGGATACGACCCCTTGAAAGTGAAGTACTCGCTCTGGTCGATCTCTTCCATCAGACGCATCACCGGAAGATCCCCGTCAGAAGAGAGAAGGCCGACATTCACATTCCTGATTTCCGTGGATATGGCGAAGCCGAACAGGACTATCAGCACTGTCGGAAGCCCGATAAGCACCAAAAGCGTCCGTGTATCCCTGAATATATGCAGGAATTCCTTCCTGACAAATGCAAAAAACTCTCTCATATCATCATTCCGTCCGTTTCGCCCCTCTGGCAAGTATATCGAAGACGTCGGCTATGGAATCCGCCCCGTACTTCAGTTTCAATGCGGCCGGACTGTCCAAGGCGTCAATCCTGCCGTCCACCATCATGGAAATCCTGTCGCAATATTCCGCCTCATCCATATAATGAGTCGTGACGAAAGCTGTAATACCCTCATCCACAGCCTCATATATAAGTTCCCAGAACTGCCGTCGCGCTGCCGGGTCCACACCGCCAGTCGGTTCATCCAGGAACATGATCTCGGGCTTATGGATAATAGCCACGGAAAAAGCGAGCCTCTGCTTCCATCCCTGCGGCAGATCCCTCACCACTGAACGGCTCTCCCCTGTCAATGACAGCCTTTCAAGCAGTTCTTCTATACGGACGGACGCAACCTGGCGCTTCATACCGTAAATCCCGGCGAAAATCTCCAGATTATCCCTGACCGTGAGGTCTCCGTACAATGAAAATTTCTGGCTCATATATCCGATATGCTTCTTTATCTGCTCGGACTGGGTCCAGACATCAAAGCCTGCGACAGAACCTTTCCCGGACGTAGGGAAGCTCAGCCCGGTCAACATCCTCATGGCTGTGGTCTTTCCGGCGCCGTTGGCTCCGAGAAAACCGAAAATCTCACCTTTATGCACCTCGAAAGAGATGTCATCCACTGCAGTGAAATCCCCGAACTTCTTCGTCAGGTGACTGACCTCTATGACATTCTTATCCCTATCGATCATCTTTCTTCCAGATTCATGTAACAGTCTTCAAGGGTAGCCTTTATCTCCTTCACTACCACCCCGGAATGACCTGACTTCACTGTCAGGTATCTGCAAATCTCTTCGGGAGCGGCATCGATCCCTGTCTTCAATATAATATGGTGGCTGTCTCCGAAAGTATAGCATTTGTCCACAGCGGCTATCGACCTGAGATCTTTCAACAGCCGGAACATGTCATCCGAGCGGACGGAGAAAAGCTTTCTGCTGAAACCGGATATTATGTCTGCCGGCGAATCGACAGCCAGGAAACTCCCCGCCTTCATCATCCCCACCCTGTCGCACCGGTCCGCTTCATCCATATAGGCAGTGGAAACCACGATAGTCATTCCCGATGCCTTCAACTGGGCGAGGTTGTCCCAAAGCTCCCTTCTGGAGGAAGGATCCACACCGGTAGTCGGCTCATCCAGAAACAATATAGAAGGCGAGTGTATCAGAGAGCAGCACAGTGCAAGCTTCTGTTTCATCCCTCCGGACAACTTTCCGGCCTTGCGCTTCTCGAAGGGTTTGAGCCGGCAATAAATGTCCTCTATCAGTCCGTAATTCACGTCTATGTCCTTCCCGAAAACAGATGCGAAAAATTCCAGGTTCTCACGCACGGAAAGATCCGGATAAAGGGAGAATTTACCTGGCATATAGCCAAGCACTGTCCTTATCTTCCTGTAGTCACGCAAGATATCCATACCTTCAATCAGGGCAGTGCCGGAATCAGGTGTAACCAATGTCGCAAGCATCCTGAAAAGGGTGGTCTTCCCCGCCCCGTCCGGACCTATGATGCCGAACAGTTCTCCCCTGCCGATCCTCATCCTGCCAGTCAAATGCACTGCAGGCGGGAAATTCTTCCGGTAGGTTTTCACGAGACTGTCGATGACTATCGGACTGTTTTCAGAACCTGACACCTCCATACATCCCGAGTTTTATCAATCCGTCACCGTTGTGCACGGCTATCTTTATGGCATAGACCAGATTCTTCCTGTCATCCTCCGTCTGGATATTCTTGGGAGTGAACTCGCTCTGGTCTGCAATCCAAGTCACGGTACCTTCGTATTCCCTGGTATATCCCTTGCCGTAATCCGACCATACCCTCACCTTCTGGCCGAGCTTTATCTGCGACAACTGGGCCGAAGTGACATAAGCCCGCAGGAAGACATTCTCAAGGTCAGCGACCTTGAACAGCGGCCTTCCAGCAGAGGCGAACTCTCCTGCTTCTGCGTATTTCGTCAGGACCGTCCCCGACACCGGTGAAATTATCCTGCATTTCTCCAGCCTGTCCTCTATCTGCGCTATCTGCATCCCGATACTCGAACTCTGTGCGTCAAGGCTTGACACCGAATTGCCGAGTGCCGACTTCTGTGCCTCGATCCGGACTTTGAGAATCGAGATCCGTGCCTCGATATCATCCATCTGCTTTGCAGTGGCAGCCCCGTCCCTCAGCAGGTTGGACACTCTCTCCCTCTCCCTTTCCAGGGTTCTCAGCTGTTCATTCATGGCCTTGAGCTGCATATCCACGTCCGGGCGGTTCTCCAGCACCGATTCAGCGGTCTTCATCAGCTGCATCCTGGTCAGATACAGCTGCACACTGTCAATATGGCCGACCGTCTGACCTGCTTGAACCCCTGCACCTTCCGTAACCGTGAAATCGAGAATCCTGCCGTTCGCCTCGGCCGAGACAGTCACTTCTGTGGACTCGAAATACCCTTCCGCATCATAGCCCGTCCTGTTTGTCCCGCAGGAGACGGATACCGCCGCAATGGCAATAGTCAGGATCAAATCTGCCTTTCTCATATGATGATAATTTTATTGGTTCAGGACTGTCTTTAAATCGTATATATTCTTCAGCATTTCAAGTTCGTGTTTCGAACGCCCGATAACGGCATTGTTCTCATTCATGATGTCACGCAGAAGATCATTGACCGTAATGACGCCGTTCCGGTATTTCGATTCGGAGGCCTTCCTGACCGATTCCCTCAGCCTTACGATCTCGTCGTCGGAGGCCTTCATGTCGAACATCCTGTCTATCTCGTTTTCTATCTGGGTCTGTTGGATATCGGTGTTCCATTTGAACGTGCTGCGCTGCAGTTCCACTGAACGGCGCGACATGTCGATGCTGCGCAGGTCATTCCTTCTGGTGTAGAAACTGCTTATGTCCCATCTGAATGTGACTCCGAGTATTCCGTTCCAGGTCATCCTGTCGTACATTATATCATTGAAAATATCAAGCCCGGGCTTCCCGTACCATCCTTGCGCGAAGAATGCGAATTTCGGCATCACGGCCACATCCAACATCCTTTTCCGAGTGTCTATCTCCTTTAGACGCGCGTCGAAAAGCATCAGTTCCGTCCTTTTGTTCAGGCTGGTGTCGATGATACGAGGTTCCGGGATTTCAAACACTTCTTCATCCCCGATCCTGCGTCCTATCATGATGGCGAGCATATCCTTGTATGTCCGCAAGGCATTCTCGATAGTCTTCCTCTGCTGACGGACAGTGAGAAGCTCCACCTTGATATTGTCCACATCGCTCTGAAGGGCAGTACCGTTGGCCACGGCGGACCCGGCCACGGCAAGACTTGAGGTCAGAAGAGTGTCCATGTTCAGGTTGGCCTTCAGGTTCGCCTCCATGAGCAATATGCCGAAATACATCTGGTTCACCCTTGTATCCAGTGCTTCGATATCCTTCTTCAACGTAAGCTGAGATACCTCCTTCCGCGCTTTCACAGCTTCCCTTTGAGCCTTTGAATACCCTCCGTCCCAAATGGTCTGGCTTATCTCGAGCTGCACCTTGTACTGGTCTTTGGAAAGTCCCGCGATGTCGGTCCCGGACATCTGCATCAGGGTATTGAATATTTCGGGAAATGCTGTTACATCACTCTGGTAAGTCGCCTGTCCGCTGAGCGTTATCTTCGGTGCATACCCCATGGCGGCATTCTCGAACGAATACCTGGACATGGCTTCTGTAAGTTCATATTGCTTTATAAGCGGATAATTCTCCCGTACAAGACTGTAGCATTCTTCTATGGAGATGGCATGCGATGCAGCGGCAGCGAACAGCGATACGGCGGCTATGACAATCCTTTTCATGAGTCAGCTTCAACTTTATCCCATAAAGTTACTCATTTTTTGGAAAATATCTAAACGGACCTACACGACCTTGTATGCAAGAGTACATGGTATCACGGATTGAAGAGCACCTGTCAGCCACTCAGGAATAAAGGCTTGGTCAAAATAGAATTTATATCTGTTCTTCAGCGCGTACACATTGCCGTTTTGAAGAGAGAACATTTCATCCAGCCATATTCGGGCCATTCCAGGCTTTTTCATATGCTCTCCGAATTTCTCCGCCCAATATTCCGGCTCCATATCATCCAGACACACCATAATATCGATATTCTCTTCCCTGAAAGGGCCTGATTCCAGAACTTCCGATATGAAACGGTCTATCAGACTTCTTTTCCATAATCTTAGCTTTTCCGGCTTGACAACCGAACGCTCATCATCCCTGCTTGTTATTTCATGGAGAATCATTCCCAATTCGGTAAAGCGGGTATCCGAGAGGAAAAAAGCCTCCAGTTCTTCCGTCTGGACGCTGTCGGGTTTCTGTTCAGGAATCCAGCGCAACAAATTCGATACACTGTGGGAATAATAAGAATTCATCCACGTAACGCGTCTGGTCAGGAAGGGATACAATTGTGAAGACCTTTGGACAAAATAGATATCGAACAGAATCAGAAACTTGCTTATGATATTCACCCAGTCCGGCCTGGCACTATGCTGCGAGTAGACGAATAGCTTGTGGAAAAGAAAGTCGTTCCGCCCCTCTGCAGACAATGATTCGGCTCTTTTGCGGAAATCCGGGTCGGGACTCTGCATCAGGACCGCCATTTCACTGTCCGACAGCTCATTCCAGCGGTATTTCCCTGCAAAATACTTGAAATATTCATTTATGTACCGGACACTGTTCAGTTCAGCCCGGGAGGAATCGAAGATATCCCGGAGTATCCACGCGGTGAAATCCATGACTGTCGGCCGATTCCGGTCGATACTGTCATGATATTCCTTGAGAGACTGGGCCTCCTCTGGTTTTTCACCGGCATCAACGGACGGACTGGACTTCTTTTCTGTCGCGATCTTCAATATTTCCCTGGTATGGGAATCGGTCAACAGGCTGCTTACGGATGACCTGATTTTCAGCCTGCCTGTTCCAGGAATACCGCCCAGTTCAAGCAGTAAGGAATGGTCGTCCCTGAGAATCCGGAAGATATGGCTGTCGGCGAACTGGAGCAGAGTTATGTTTATCATGTCCGATACGCTGATATCACTCAGCAGGGCGCTCTGTTTCAACGAGTCGAAACTGAACGACAGCAGATTCAGAAAGCGGCTGACATCCCTGAAGTTATGGAACACGACATTCATGTACAGATTCCGGAACACGTGTTCGACAGCTGAGGCATTGTCCTTTCCCGGATAGTAAAAGTCCAGAATGTCCCTGATTCCGGTTTTCATTGCCGGCAGGATCTCATCGTCCACGGCCGGAAACAGGGATACTGTTCCCAAAAGTGTGTCTGAGATAGAGGAATAAAAAAGTCTACAGATTTTTTAGATTTCGAAGTAAGGATAAAAGCTAAACACTTTCATCATATATGTCCGTTATCCTGCGATAACAGTACAAAGATAGAAAATGTTTTTGACACTCGTGGAGTATTGCGTTTCAAATTTTCGCCAAAA
>CALVDT010000036.1 GCA_944326385.1 uncultured Bacteroidales bacterium
GGCGCTATGTCGACATCCTCACCGATGCCGGGTTCAAGGCCGTCTTCGGAGACCGGAGGAACAGCGATGTACTCATCGATCTCCTGAATGTCATACTTCCGCCTCACAGGAAGGTGAGATCCATCACCTACTCCTCCACCGAACTTCCCCAGTTCTCCCCGTTCAGCAAAAGCGTCCGCCTCGACCTTCGGTGTCTCGGGGATGACGGGACCACGTTCATAGTCGAGGTCCAGTGCTATCATCAGGCGAACTTCTTCCGGCGCTGCGTCCTCTATGCTTCCAAGGCGTTCGATGCCGGCTCCCGGAGCGGTGACAGGCAGGAATACTCCATCCCTCCGGTCTATTTCATCGGACTCGTCGCCCACGACTTCCAGGATATGCAGAAGTGCTCACCGGAGGACGGCTTCGTGTCTGAGTACACTTTCAGGGAAAAAAACACGATGATGGTCCCGGATGAGACAATATTTCTTACTTTTGTAGAGACGAACCGCTTCTCGAAACCGCTGAAGGAGTGCCGGACGATGCTGGAGAAGTGGTGCTACGCACTGAAACACGTCGGGACTCTGGATGCACTGCCTGAGGAACTCAGGAACGAGGTGTTCGAGCGGTTCTTCAAGGCATGCGAGATAGCGAAGTTCAAGCCGGATGTGAAACTAAACTACGAGAACGAGATGATCACCGAGACTGATTACTACAACATTCTGAACACTGCCAAAGCTGATGGCAGAATTGAGGGCATAGCCGAAGGAGAAGCGAAAGAAAAGATCCGGATTGCAAAAGCATTCAAGAAACAGGGGGTAGATGCAGGTATCATAGCTTCCGCGACAGGGTTGTCTGAAAAGGAAATAGCTGCACTCTGATATCGGAAGTGCAGCATTCCTCTCTGTAGAGACTAACCGCTTATTGAAGTGTTATTTAGCGTCAGATTTTTTCCAACGCCTCCGCTGCCCATCTCATGTACATTGCGGCCTTGTCATCAGCTTCGGAGGCATATCGCAGCTGCGTCTTGTAGTCATCCATGGCATCTGTCGCATAACGTGAATATGTTCTGGCACGGGACAGGTCACCTTTTTTTGTATAATATGCGGCCTCGTCCTGATAGCTTTCGGCTTTCTTCAGGTAATATTCCGCTTCACGGCGGTATCCGTCAGCCTTTTTCTGATAATATTCCGCCTCTCGCATATAGCTTTCGGCTTTCTTCCGATAATATCCGTCCTGTGCCTGTAAATCTGCTCCGGTCAAAGCCAGGATTCCAGCCATTACTGACATGTACATTAAAATCCGGTAAATCATAATTTTTTTCAGTTTAATATAATGAGACTGTAGACAGCGGAATCTATCAGTCCGGAATCACAGGACTCGCAAGATTGTGGAAATCTGCGGTCAGAAAGCTCCTAAGATTCCGGCTGGGTTTCCAGACATATCCTGGCTAACTTCCTGGCAGATTTTCGTCTGTTTTCAGAGAGATCCCAGATACGGATATCTCCGTCAGAGCCGACGATGTACAGTTTCTTGTCGTTGCCGAGACAGATACCTTTGACACTCTCTGAAGGATCGGCATAGTATATTGTGTCATTGGTTCTTAAATTGGCAAGAAGGCGGTTTAAATTTATTATCAAGAGGTGATCGAGACTTCCAAATCCGCCCTCGCTGTATCCGATGCATAATTTCCCGTCATTGCTGATACGGAAATCATCATGTTTACCTGAAATTTTCAGGATTTTACCGTTTCGCAGATTCAATTGCCACATGGATCCGTCATGACAATACAGGATCTTGTTTTTCTTCCGGTAGGCGATTTTATCCGGGATGCAGTCAAGGTATCGTTTGGCGACCACGGAACGGTCCGAGATATCCCATTGTGTTACCGTACGGTCTGAAGAGACAGTGTACAGATACCTGCCGTCATTACTGAAACAGAGCTTTTTTACATCCGTTTCTGCCGACATGGCGGTTTTTTTGAAAATATCGGTAGAGTCGATTCCAAAGACGGTAATTTTCTTGCCTTTACAGAATGCCGCCATACTTCCGGTTTTATCAAATTCCGCCTCATGCGGCCAACCTCCGATTTCGCGGTTTAGCCCATGGAAGCAGTGTCCGTTATCATATAAATTGAATATCTCCATATCGTCATCATCTAATATGGCGACAGATCGGTTGCCGTTGCAGAATGTTATCTTATCGATGCCAATGTAGCGCTTCTTGAAAACAAGTTCCATATCTTCGATTCTCCATACTTTCAGTGAGTCATCGCCTGGATTGTAATATGCCAGATGTCTGGAATCGGAACTTACGGAAATTATGCAATCGCTATAAGAGGAAGTACAGTGTGTGGGAAATTGTCTGTATCCTGCTCTGTCAGACAAGTAAATCAGCCAGTAGTATAGCTTGCCAAAAGTCCTGCCATTTATCAGTTTGGGCGTTTTCATGTAATTTGCGAGAAGTGCCAGGGCCTTTTCATTCTGGTTTTTATAATCAAGCTGGTTTTTATAATCAAGCTGGTTTTTATAATCAAGTCTCTGGATGGCATCAGCTAATCGTTCAGCCTTTTTGCTTTGCACACTGGTATTTATCTGGACAGCTGCCGGGACTGTCATTATGATTATTGCAATGAGGACGGCGATTCTGTTCCTGGCGAGGAATATCCTGGTTTTTCTGATGACTTTGTTCCAGTTTATGTGTCTCAACTGATATAAGAAATTGTTGTAAATGGACAAAATGACAAAAAGAGCAAAAAAGACAGCGATGGCCGAGCATGCTATTTCATTATTGAGATCTATCCCGTTGTACAATAACCAGTAGCATCCTGTCCATGCCAGAGCCGCGAACAGCAGGATGCCGACACTTTGACCGGCGGAATACATGATTTTTCTGGATACCGGAATATTCCTGTGCTTTACCTGCATATAGCAGAGTGCAAAAAACACTGCAAAGACGCCTGTCAGGCTGATGATGAAGAACCATTTGGCCAGACTGGAAACCGATATATACCCCATGACGTTAGTGACCGTTTCAGACAATGCCTTCGATAATGCGTGCCACAGGTTTTCTTCCATGATAGAGCCGAATCCTGCATACTGGCTGTCGTACAGATAATCGTATAGTTGCCCGTATGGTACGTAAAGAGTGATTTTGGCCAGCGTTGTATCCGGGATATCCCCACTGAACGCCGTTTGCCGGTTTATGTGGATGGCTTTTGTGTCAGGAGACAATGACGACAAGAAGAGTTCTTCCCTTACGGGGAAGATATCTGTGGAGTTCTGTTGGATGATATGATAATAGCCCAGATATCTGTTACCTTTCTTATCTGACTGAGTATATCTTTGCAGATAGCCTGATAAGAAGACCGCGCTGTCAGGTATTTCTATCGCGTTGTCGTTATCGAAGGTAATGCTGTTGTCATTGCGAGAAATTGCATTGGTCGGGAAAAGTACATTGAAATTCCCGTTTCCTGTCTCTTCCAGATAATATGCCTTGTCATATTCCGAAGATAACAGGATAGGCTTCCCGTATGAATAAACAAGCCCGTTTTTCTTGCTGTAATTGTCATTCGTGATATATGTGACCCTTTTCGGAAACCATCTATCAATTTTATTAATCCCTTTCTTGAATTCTATCGTATCCAGTGACGGGCAATTCCGGAATGCTTCTACATAACCATACCTCGTAGTGCCGAAAATGACTTTCCGGATATTCCCGTTATCAAATGCATTGCGCCTTATGGACTCAAGTCTTGGGTATATACTCAGGTCGAGTACCTTGTTGGTTGAATTGTGATAAGAGAGAATCTCGGTCGAATCCTCATTGAACAGTATATTATCAATCCAATGTCCGTTGTTGTACAGTGTGTCCCTGTACCCATATGGTAATTTTGCTGAATCTTTAAGACAATACGGGAAAGGAGTACGCCGTTTCCCGTTTTTGATATAAACCACGGACCTGTCCTCCAGATTCCAGACGACATCGTCCAGCATCCGGTATTTTCCCTTGTTCCGGATGACTATTTTCAGATCATCGGAAGCATGGTCGATTGTGAGTTTTTTTATCTCTTTTCCCGGCAGGATCAGTGTACGGAGATTCGGACAGTCCGATATAGATATTACAGAGGCCGAATCGCATTGGAATTTGATATTTACCAGATCAGGACAATCTTGTATCGAACATTGGGCTCCTGTATTCTTTATGGTCAGATGTGTGAGGGCAGCATATCCCGATATCGTAGAGGAATACGAGACGGTCAGATATTTTATGTAATTCTGAATGTTTTTCGGTACATTATTCGGAATGTCCACAGTCATTCTTTCAGGCGGGAACAGCGGCACCCGTTTTTGATAACTTCTGCTGACATTGCCGCTGAGCGAAAATACCGCACTGAACAGGCTTATCACAAGCATCAGACATACCGTCACGATGACACTTGCCTTAAGCATCCTGCTCCTTTTCTTCTTCTCTTTTTTCTCCCGGACATCATAAATGGCCCGGGCAAGCATGTCGTGTACAAGTTCCACCTTATGGTTCGTACACTGGAAGATGCGGTTCTTTCCTGACAGGAAGGTCCTCCATTTCGGGAATGCAATATCCATTTCTTCCTCATTGATGGAGTTTCTTCTCCCGGTAGCATCCACAAGTCTGGATTCTATGAAGTGCCTCTGCTTTGGAATCCGCACTGCTATGGACAGATAGAAATCAGACAGTGGATTGGTGCCTATTCCCTGAACATCGCGGACAGTGATGACGGGAGGTATCTTTTCACTCACCTTGTCGAACAGTATGCTGCACACTAAAGACAACGTAAGGGTGTTTATCTGTCCCTCATTCCCGTTCTTGACGAGTCTTATTATTTCAGAAACCACTGCATTCCTGTCAGTCTGGTCTTTCGGCAGTACGCTCTCGCCTGGAACGGAAATCACTTCCGCTGCTTCGGTTTCGGTCAAATATGTAAGCCTGTAACGGTTGAATTTGAGATCAGTGAGGTGCAGCTGGTCTATGCTGTCTTCCAGACGGAACAAGTCGTCTTCCCTTATGGAAATCACAATCCTGAAAATGGTCTCGTTATGATAGCCTTTCGGAAAAATCTTGTTGTCATCGATCAGGGAATACAGTTGCCGTAGCAGGTCATCTGTCTTCTCCCGGGCCGAAATGAAGTTTTCTTCGAACTGATCCAGGACAATTACAGGATAGACCTCATTTCCTCCGGCATAGAAATGTCTTGTGGCAAAGTATCTCCACAGACAGTCAGTTCCGTAATATGGGATATCTACGTCGGATACCGTAGTACGGATTTCTTCTACATGGGATTCGATAATCCTGACGATGGCTTCTGCAAATGATGCCCCTGTATCTGCGGCCATACTGAACCGGACCGTCACTGGCAGATAGTTCTGTTTCCGGAGTTCTGGAAACACTCCTGCTTCAAGCAGGGAGGTTTTCCCGATGCCGGTCTGGCCATAAAGGGTGACGAACAGGTTTTCCCTGATCATGTCAGCCAACTCATTTGTCGCAGCTTCCCGTCCGCAGAATGCATATGTGAATTCATCTGCCGCTTTCGGTTCTTTGTAGGCGGCCAAGCCTTTCCATGGGTTCTGTTTCATGCCTTGTCCATCAGTTTCTTCAGTGTTTCACAAATTTCGTCCGCTTTGTTTTCAGTCCATGAGAATACGGTTCTGGACTTGAAAATCTCCGGAAGAATTTCCCGGTCGGAATTGATATTGAATCCGAACAGTGTTACAGGGATTATTTCGCAGTCTTTGTTGTCTTTGACCGCCTCCCATTCTACATCCTTGTAATACCGGGATATGCTATTCCCGATGTCTGTCTTTGTCTGCCTGCTCAGAATCGGCATGAATATCCGGCATTCGGATATGGCGGTCGCTATCCTGGTGTCGTATGTGCTGCCGGCAGAGAGGTCTTTGTTGTCGAACCACACTGAAAAACCGGCATTGGCCAAAGCGGTATATATCTGGCATACTATCGGGAAATCTTCCGATGCGTACGAAATGAATATGCCTCCGGTCTTGAGAAGCGGCAGGTATTTCCGGTAAACGTTCCGGTCAGGATCGTTGAGAAGCCTGTTGAGTTCAGACAGGAATTGTCGCGAATTACCCTGATTCTCTACACGTATGCTTTTGAAATATTTCGCGAGATTCTTGTCAGATTCGGAATTGTCGGTATTCAGTGAAATGGCGACGTCTCCGTCAAGGTCATTTATGTTCTGATGGATCGAATACCAGAAAAACCTGAAATACCAGTCTTCAAAACGGCATCCTATCGCCAGGACCTTCCTTCGCTGTTTTTTGTCCTGTATATAGTTTATCAGGCTGTAAAGAGGATCATCGTATTTGAGACTCAGCCATCTGTGTATGACTTTGATGGCATCGTTCTCTGTAAGGACAAAATCAGTCTTTGTGCCTGCTTTCCCGAACACGTAGACCAGAGTAGGGGGAATCCTGTTGAATTCTGAGGTGCTGCTGAAGATATTAAGGTTGCTTTCCCCGTATATGTTCATGATACGCAGTTCATCGCCCCATATCTTGCGCATGACAGTTTCTATATACTGGTCAAATGTAGTCGTGAGGACCACTTTGAAGCATTTTGTCGAAAGCAGGGATATGAGTTCAGGGGAGACTTCTTTTTCTACATTGTATTCCCAGTTTTCCGACAGGAATGTGTCGAGCGACCCTTTCACATCCGGCAATGTCAGTATGTTTTCGTCATTTTCAAGCTTGAACTCTTTCATTATGTACTCTTTCGAGCTGCCTCCGCAGTATTCCGGCTTCAGGACTACGTCATCACCGAGGACAAGAATATATTGTCCCTGATAAATCTCGCAGCACAGATCTGATAATACATTTTCTGAAAAAGTCGTCAGATTCGTAGTCTTGTTATTGTTGGCTTTTCTTCCCATGATCAAGTTTTGTTGAATAATCTCCCCCCCCCGATCGATCAGCTTTGTTTTACTTTTCGTTCCAGTCCATTTTCAGCTCCAGACCGCAGTTGTCGCAGAATATCTGGTGCCTGTAGATGACGTGATGGCAGCGGCGGCAGAAGTACTGCTGGGCGGAATCCTTTATGCGCTGCTTCAGGACGCGGTAAAGTTCGGTATCCTCCCTGCGGATGATATCATAGCCGAGCTTCTTCAGGAGCTTTATGGTCTTCATGGCCATGTCGCGGTCGTATTCCTTCTCGCTTTCGGGAAGACGGGAGTACGGCACCATGTCTGGAGTCTGCTTCAGGACGTCATTCCGCTCGGGACCGTAAGTCCAGCCCTCAGCCTGACGGCTCTCGGCCCATATCTCGTGCGCATTTTCGGCTATGGCCTCGCGCAGTTCATCCAGATCATCTGTCAGTTCCACATCGGACAAGTCGATCGGTTCTGGTTTATATGTTTCCATATTGTGTGAAATAATTTGGTTATCGTTCTGTCATTGGCGCCGTCTGCCTTTGCGACAATTCCCAGTATCTCAGGTATGGCCTCGTCGAATATCCAGTCATAGTCCTTGGCCTTGGCGTCTGCCTTGCCGAGATAATCGAACGGGCAGATATTAAGATGCGCCTTTTCCTGACCTTTCTTCATCTTTTTCTTGAACGCCTCCTTTGCGGCATCATTTTCAAGGTTCATGAACTGTTTCCCTTCAGCCTCCGTGTAAGCCCTGAATCCCATCAGGAGCTGCTGGATATTCCATCTGTTGTGCTCGCATTCAGCCATCGCCATGCCGGCAGCCGTAAATTTCTCCTTTATTACACCGTAGTCACCGGTAAAGTCGGTCCCGGCATATCCTGTACTGCGCAGCTTGGTCCTGAAACTGTTCGCGAGATACTTGTTGGACCATTTGTCGAAGATCGAAAGTTCCTTCCAGTATCCTCTTGGCACTTCCAGCACCTTCTTCACCGGCTTCTCATCCAGTTCATCACCGAGCCCCGACAGCTTCCTGCGGATTTCCCGGCTCTTTCCGGCAATGTCCTTTATGGCAGCCACCTCCTCGCTGTCCAGCAGTTTATACACATAGTTGCACAGCTGTGCACTGAGATAGCTTTCCCTGTCCACCGTAAAATCCGCGTATTGCATCCCGAACGGCCTCAGCTTGTAGTATCTCTTGTACTTCTGGCCTCCGTCCTCTTCGAAATACAGATTGTAGACTATATCAGAAGCCTCTCTCTGGTATACAAGAATCTGCGATGCATAATCATAAACGGAATCCGGCATGTAGATGGCGGTGGCTATGGCCTCGTGAGACAATGGCAGACAGACTGCTACAGTCAGTATTGTCCGGCTGCCTGCTGTTTCCGGAGCCGCCGACTTCGCTATCGTTTCCATGTATCCCCTCACGGCAGGACACGCCATGTCCCCCTTTATGAATTCCCATTCAATGTCGATGAAATTCTCTCCGAGATACGCGTACGGACTCTCCTCGCATGCCACGGGGTCATTCCAGGCAATGTCATTGTAACCTTTCCCTTCCGAAGCGTCAATATACCTGTTTATCGACAGGTCGAAAAGATTCTGGTACCGGCCTTTGAAGAAGTCCATTTCCGTATCGGCACAAGGGTCGATGAATGTGATACGCGTCCTCGGCACCTTTCCGGCCGGTCCCGGTCGGAAGTTCGGGAAATGCGCAAGCTGCGCAGCCTGTATCGCCGTCGCTATTCCCATCTTTGACATTCCGGCGATCACCAGATGCACATGCTCTGTCGAGTCGGTCATGATCCCGCTCCCGTCCAGAGGCTTGTAAATGATTGTCCTTCCGGTTTCGCACCTGTGTCTTATCATCTTGGTGGTTTCATCGTACCGGCCACGGACGAAAACCTGCTGAGCCCAGTTCTCGTATGTATTGAACGGGATGAATATGATATGTTTCCTGATGTTGTCCGGCAGATCCGAGAACTGGAAAACCGAGAACGTGGTCTGGTACTCGAACTGCACCCGGCATATCGATTTGTGCTTTGCGCCTTTGTCTTCAAGATAGCTTGCTATGTTGTGGACACACTTCATGTTCTGTGTGTCATGGTAGCTGCGTGAGACATCTTCGCTGATGCTTTCTCCGAGAATGTATATTTCGCCGGCATCCTTCGCACGCAGTCTGTATATCTCCTCTATGGAATCGAGCTGCCCGCTGTAGATTATCAGCTTGTCCGCCTCGCTGTCGGTAAGGTAAGATGAAATCTGCTCGCGGACCTTGTCTGCCGGCTCGTTCGTCAGGAGTACCACATAGCTGACTTTCCTTTCGCCTTTTCCCTCGGTCAGATGTTTCACGATGGCGGGGGCGGTCTCGTTCGACCCTATGACAATGGCGAATTTCTTCCAGGCAAAGGCCAGCGGCCCATATCTGATCTCCCCGTCATTCCACCGTTCTTTCTGCCTGTCGAACAGACTGATCAATGTCGATATCAGGAGCCCGTTCATCAGTATGATGCCGAGCATGGTGGTGAGAGCCGTCAGCCGTCTTCCTGATCCGGATACCGCCATCTGCTGGTTGCCCGGGTCGATGAAATGGTAGAAGACAATCCAGAACAGGGAAGGGGACTCCTTTTCCACAGAATCTCCGTCGAACCTGTCCCTGTGGTCGAGTTCGCCGCCGGGCTGACGGGAAATCGGATCCGAAGTCTGTTCCTCTATGTTGAACAGGCTGTTGTCATAAGCCAGATTGATGGGATAATATTCCTTTTCTGAAAAGTCGGAATAGAAAAGTATTCCTGCCGTGATGATGAAAGGGACGAACAGCACGAAATTCATCACTTTCCTGAAAATGCCGCCTCTTACCAATGTCTGGTCACGTCGGATAGGGCAGAAGAGGAACTGGATGAGATACCATCCGCAATATAGCGCACCGACTGTCCCGAGTACCTTGCAAATGCGGTCGATGTCCTGCACGGGGCAGAAAAATGTTGCTCCGAGTCCCGTGATGCACAGCAACAGCAGGATCCAGTCGGTAATCTTGTCGATCAGAAGTTTCATAGGCAGTCCGGGCAGATGCCCTTTATGATATAATTCACGGAGTGGGCGCTGAAACCTTCCGGAAGGTCTACAAGCGGTGCTGAAATATCTTTCAGGCAGAAGGTCTTGTGGCATTTCTCGCAATAGAAATGCGTATGCATGTCCGCAATGGTGCAATCATCCTTGCCTTCGCAGACTTCGAATTTGACCGAACCGGAGCCGTCGTCTATCGAATGTACAAGATGATGCCTGTCAAACACTTCCAGCGTCCGGAATATGCTGGATTTGTCCACAGTCCCGAGTTCGGCTTCAAGGTCGGCAAGAGACATGGTCCCGGACGCTCTCATGAGTGCATCCAGGACCAGTATCCGGATGGATGTAGCTCTTATGCCCTTGCTTTCCAGCCTTTCTATGCAGCGCAGATTATCCATGGCTGTCTCCCGCCCCGGATTCTCAGGCGAGCAGCTTCTTGACGATGGTGGAGATGAGCCTGCCATCCGCCTGTCCGGCCAGCCTCTTGGTGGCGACTCCCATTACCTTGCCCATGTCGGAGATTTTCGATGCTCCCGTCTCGGCGATTATCTTCTTCAGTTCCGCTTCGGTCTCTTCCTCGGAAAGCTGCTTCGGAAGATATGCCTCCATGGCAGCTGCTTCGGCAAGTTCATTCCCGGCAAGCTCAGGACGGTTCTGCTGAGTGTAGATTTCAGCGCTTTCCTTTCTCTGCTTCACCAACTTGCCTATTATCTTTATTATGTCGGCGTCGGTTATCTCCCCGTTGCTGCCTTCTGAAGTCTTGGCAAGGAGGATTGCGGCCTTGATTCCCCTGAGGGCGGCAAGACGTACGGTATCCTTGGCTTTCATGGCGGCTACCATATCCGCCTGTATCTGTTTTTCTAGTTCCATGATGTATTGGATTTTAGATCGTTTTCATTTGAATCTTTCGTATCCCGGCATGGCCAGTCCGGAGATGAAGTCCTTTACGCCCTTGTCGCTTTTCGGACAGATCAGAAGGGCGTCTTCCGTGTCGATGACAATGAAGTCCTTGAGGCCGCACACAGCCATCAGCTTGTTCCTGTCGCTTGAGATCACGAGCGATTCGGCGTTGTCCCGCGAGAGGACGTTCGTGGAATTGAAGATATTCCCGGCATCGTCCGACTTCGGCATATTGTTGTAAAGGGATTCCCAGGTCCCGACATCGGCCCATCTGAAATGCGCAGGATACATCCATGCCTTTGCCGTCTTCTCCATTATGCCGTAGTCGATGGATATCTTGATGCAGTCCGAGTAAACTTTCTCTATGAACATGTCCTCGACAGGACTGCCGAGCGCATTCTCCCATCCGGAGAACAGTCTGGTCACTTCCGGGAGATGCTTCTCCATCTCGGACTTTATGGTTTCGGCCCTCCAGACGAAGATTCCGGAATTCCAGAAAAATTCGCCGGAGTCGATGAATACCCTTGCAAGCTCCACATCGGGCTTCTCGGTGAATGTCTTTACTTTCACCGCCATGTTTCCCTCCTTGTCAAGCCGTCCGCCGCTTACCTGGATATAACCGTAATTCGGATCAGGCCTGGTCGGAGTCATCCCGAGGGTCATCAGGACATCCTTGTCTGCCGAATACTCCAGGGCAGCCGTGATTTCAGCCTCGAAGATGTCGCTGTCCATGATGATGTGGTCGGCAGGAGCCACTACCATGGTAGCCTGCGGATTCCTTTTCAGCAGAGAGTATGTCGCATATGCTATGCACGGGGCGGTGTCTCTGCCGTATGGTTCGAGCAGAAGATTCTCTTCGGCCAGTTCCGGGATCTGCTCTCTGACAAGATTGCCCAGACGGTCTGTGGCGACGACTATGATATGGTCCCGCGGAATGAAAGCGGTAAACCTCTCGTATGTGAGCCGGATGAATGATTTGCCTGTGCCTTGCATTTCAAGGAACTGTTTCGGCTTTGCTGCACGGCTCATCGGCCAGAATCTGGTGCCGGAGCCTCCGGCCATGATTACACAATAGAAATTATTGTCCATAAAATTATCTGTTAACGTCAATATGACGGATCTTTCATACGAAAATCGGGATGAACGCTTCCGGAAAATACCTTACCGAATAGGTCTCATCCTTGAAAACGACGCAGACGACATCGAAACTGCATTCCATCCCGCTGCATCCTTTCATCTTCAGCCATTTCCTGGCTGCCGCCACCAGCCTCTTCTGCTTTGCCGGTCCCACATTGGCCTCCGGTTCGGCCTCCATAGGGAAAACGCGGCTTTTGACCTCCACAAAATGTATTCCGCCTTCCTTCACTGAAACTATGTCCAGTTCCAGATGTCCGGTGCGCCAGTTCCTGTCCAGCACCGTATGTCCGACCCCCTCGAGGAACTTCACCGCTATCTGCTCTCCGGCAGAGCCTGTCCTCTGCCTCCTCCCGCTGTCGTAAACCATCACCGGTCTTCCTGAGGACAACATCAGTAAAATGTCACTATCGTGACTCCTGTGCCTCCGAACTGGATATGTTCGTCGGCTACCTTCTCGATCCCGGGCATTGTCCTCAGCATTTTCTGTATCTCTTCCCTCAACACTCCGGTGCCCTTCCCGTGTATTATCCTCACGCTCGGTATCCCCAGCATTATGGCATCATCAATATATCTTGTCACCTTGTCTATGGCATCATTCAGCCGTTCACCCCTCACATCGAGTTCCGGACTGAAATTCAGCTTCCTTTCCGTGATGGACGAGTCTATCTTCACTGAAGACGCAGGAGTGGATGTGGTCTTTACTGCGTCCCTGTATTCGTTCGAAGTGATCCGTTCGACCTTGTCGGGGGAGAGTTTGGAACTGATGTTCCCGATGTTCACGACTATGGTCTTTGCTCCGGCCTTGGCAATCTCTCCCACCATGCCGTTCGACTTAATCCTCACTTTTTCCCCCGGTTTGAGCGGGGCATTCCTGAATGCTTCGATTTTCCTCTGCTCTTCCTCTTTCGCCTCCATTTCCCTGCGTGTCTTCTCGTCGGCCCGGAGCAGTTTCCTCTGCCGTTCCCGTTCTCTGCGGGCATCGATCTGCTTTATCTTCTTTTCGATATAGTCGTCTTTCTCCTTCTGCTCCTGTGCTTTCTTCATGGACAGGGCCGACATGAACTCCTGCAGTTCCTTCCGGGCTTCTTTCGTGATCTCCTTCTCAGCCTGTGCTTCCTTTATGGTCTTTATGGTGTTCTCCACCTGTCGGTTGGCTCCTGCTATGATTTCCTGCGCCTCCCTGGTGGCTTCGTCTATTATTTCTTTCTTTTTCTTCCGGATTTCCAGCAGTTCTTTCTGGTATTTGTCCGTGATGCTTTCAAGTGTTCTGTCCGTGTTGCGGATGCGCTCCAGCTTTTCGTCCAGGGCTTTCCTGTTCCTTGCTATCTTCCTCAGATTCCGTTCAATGCCCACGAATTCGTCACCCGCCCTCGATTCCGCATCCTTTATGACAGATTCCGGCAGTCCCATCTTCCTGGCAAGTTCGAAGGCAAACGAGTTCCCCGGCAGTCCCATTTCCAGTTTGAAAAGCGGCTCTATGTTCTGCACATCGAACATCATGGCCCCGTTCGCCACGTGTGAATCCTCTCTTGAGGCGTAAAGCTTGAGGTTCGTGTAATGGGTAGTGATCACGCCGTAAGTTCCGCGTCTGTCGAGTTCGGCGAGGATAGCTTCAGCTATCGCGCCTCCGGCGGCAGGCTCGGTGCCTGAGCCGAACTCGTCGATCAGGACCAGAGTCCTGTCGTCGGCTTTCTGTACCATGTCCTTCATGTTTGCGAGAAAGGAACTGTAAGTGCTCAGGTCATTGTCTATGGACTGGTCATCGCCTATATCCACCATGATCCTGTCGAACACAAGCATCTCCGAGGTCTCTGACGTAGGGATGAGCATGCCCCACTGGAACATGTACTGAAGCAGTCCCACTGTCTTCAGACAGACTGACTTGCCTCCGGCGTTCGGTCCGGAAATCATCAGTATCCTCTTCTTGTCGGAGAGGGAGATGGTGAGCGGGACTATCTGCTTGTTCTCTTTTTTCAGTGCCTTCTCCAGCAGCGGATGACGGGCCTTCCTGATATTCATCTCCATGTCTGAAGACAATATCGGCATACCTGCTATGATATCCAGGGCCACATTCGCCTTGGCCATCAGGAAGTCTATTTCACCGAGGAATCCGGCAGCATGTATCAGGTCCGGTATATACGGCCGTAGAAATTCTGAAAAATCGGCCAGAATCCGGAGTATTTCCCGGTTTTCGCTGAATTTCAGTTCCTTGATCCTGTTGTCCAACTCCACTATTTCGGCAGGTTCTATGAAAGCCGTCTTTCCGGATGCCGACTCGTCGTATATGAAGCCGGGGACCTTTTTCTTGTTTACGGCAGGTACCGGTATCAGCAGTTTCCCGTCACGCACGGACACAGTGGCATCCTTGTCGGCAATGCCTTCTTCCTGAATTCTTTTAAGTATGGAATTCACCCTTCTTGAGATAGTGCCTTCCGTCTCATGGAGAGACCGCCTTATCTCCTGGAGTTCAGGGGAAGCCGTGTCTTTCACCTCTCCGGATTTGTCGAGTATGGAATCGATGCGCCTCCGGACTTCGGGGAAGAACACTACGGAAGAAGCCATCTTCTTGAGGTTCGGATAGATGCCGTCCTTGATGGAATCGAAGAATGCGGAAACCTTCTCCACAGTCTCTGTCATGGTGCGCAGCTTCCTCAGCGAAATCAGGTTTATGTATGAAGCCGGTCTCTCTATCAGTTTCAGAAAACCGATGCAGTCGATGTATCCGTTCGTCGGGAAATTCTCCTCGAACATCAGGATCAGCCGCATTTCATCTGTAAGCAGGAGCCGCTCCCTGATCTTCTTCCCGTCCGTTATGAATTCCTCCTCCATCGTCCGGTTTGCCGCATATTCAGTCATGCAGCGGTCCGCAATGGATTTACGTATCCTGTCGAACCCCAGTTTCTGTTCGAGCCACTGGTCGATATTTCTGTCCGCATCCAAAATTTATCCCTCCTGTCCTTTAGCGAAAGAATTGTTCAGCAGCAACTGCAGTTCGTTGGCGCTGCTCAGGGGAGTTATGTTCCCTCCTTTGACAAATGATATCTGCCCTGTCTCCTCGGAGACCACGATGACATCTGCATCCGTCTCTTCTGAAATCCCTATGGCCGCCTTGTGCCTCATGCCGTAATGGGCCGGAATGTCGGTCTTCTCTGTAATCGGCAAAGTGCATCTTGCTGCTATGATATGGTTGCTGCTCATGACCATGGCTCCGTCATGAAGAGGGGAGTTCTTGAAGAAGATGTTCATTATGAGCCTTTTGTTGATATTGGCATCGATCCTGTCTCCTGTTTCTATGACGAAATCCAGAGAAGACTTGTGGGGGATCACGATAAGTGCCCCGGTCTTCTGTTCGGACATGCTTCTGCAGGCTTCCGTCACCTCTTTCACTGCCGCGCTCCCCATGACTGCGGCCTTGTTTCTGAAAAGTCTGCCGAGAAAGCCGTTCTGGCCGGCCTCCATCAGATATCGGCTGCCGAACCTGATCAGGAACTTGCGTATTTCCGGCTGGAAAATGATTATCAGTGCGATCACACCGACATCCAGAAGCTGTCCCAGTATGGCCGACATCAGCTTCATGTTGAAGGCCATCACCACGACTCTCGCCACATACAGGGTAAGGATGGCCACGAAAATACTCATGGCCGACGTGCCTCTTATCCATCTGAAGATTACGAATATGATAAGAGCCACGAGGATTATGTCGAGCAGATCGATGAAAGACAGATCCAGAAATCCGAAAATACCCAGCAGCATTGCACCATATAATATTACAATGCAAATATAGCGATTAAGCGAGAACAAAGGCAAATCTTTTTGACTTTGTCGAGCGGCAGCTATATATGGCGCGCCAGCGACAAATAAGCGATTAAGCGAGAACAAAGGCAAATCTTTTTGACTTTGTCGAGCGGCAGCTATATATGGCGCGCCAGCGACAAATAAGCACAGAAACTGAGCGCAAAGGAAATTTATTTACTTTGCCGAAGTGCAACAGCATATGTGGCCGTCAGGCCAAATAAGCGATTAAGCGAGAACTACAGATCAGAGATTTCCGCCGAAGAAAGTCCTGTCGCCTGCATTATAGTTTCAACAGGGACATCCAAAGCCTTCAACGATCTGGCGATATCCACTTTAGCTTTGTTCATCCCCTGTTCCACCCCACGTTTCACCCCTCTTTCCATGGATTCATCCAGATATCGATAATAATCATACCAGGAGTCGACACGGAGGTCATACAGAATCTTCTCATCCGGAGTCATATTGCTCTCTGCAGCATATTTCTTCAACTTGCGGAACACCTCTTCTCTTTCCGCAAAAGCCACATCATCTTTCCTGTTCATATTCTTCAGATTATACAGCCATTTATCCATCATGGTCCCGCACTCCGAGACATCCTTGTCAAATTTCTTCAAATTTATGAAAATCTGCCGGATTTCATCAATTTTTTCACTCATATTCAAGACATTCACCATCCTGAAATCCTTTATGAAGTCTCCGGTATCGTCGCCTATTCCGCACCATGTAAGGAAAATGCCGTACACTCCTTTCAGGTCTCCGTATTTGTCACCTATTCCGAGCTGGGACGACAGGCAGCGTCCGATATAATAGAATGTTCTTTCCTGCAGGCCCGCATGACTCTGCACCTGCATCTCCAGCAGGTATTTGTTGCCGGAATTGTCTTCGCACAGAATATCATACCTGACAGACTTTTCCATGACGGTATCAGGAATCTGTTCGGTATTGAGGAAAGTCAGATCGGCTACCTCAAAATCCAATATCGATGACAACAGACTTTCAGTCAGCTCCTTTGTCTTTTCACTCCCGAAAAGTATCTTGAATCCGCCATCTACCATAGGGTCGATATACTTCGACCTCGATCTTCTCATTCCCGTTTCCTTGTCACCGGCTTCACTCATAATCCATGATTTTGTTAAACACTATGCCCTAAATAATCAATACATGCGGCGATAAAACATGTGCGCTAAAATACGCTCCGAATTTCCAGAAGACTGTCAAAAAGAGAAAATCCTGCACAAACTGCCCGAAGTTTTTCTTTTTTTCAACATTTTTCTTTTTCCGGATATTGTTTTCCTGTGCGGATAATCCGGGACGGGACACCGGATCTCTTCTGCGTTTATGGCAATAGTTCAGATGGATTCATTGAAAATTCCCTTTATTATTTTGCCCAAAATCTTGAAAATTAAAATATTAATTGTATATTTGCAGCCCGCAAAAATGTGTTGCGGTGATTAAGTTATTAGTAAACAATTAATTAAACAAACCAATGCCTGGATTAATTGGAAAGAAAATCGGAATGACTTCCGTTTTCGGTGCTGATGGAAAAAATATTCCATGCACCGTTGTTGAGGCTGGTCCGTGTGTTGTCACGCAAATCCGTACAGTAGAAAAAGATGGTTATGCCGCTGTACAGCTTGCCTATGACGAAATTTCGGAAAAACACGCCAGCAAGCCTCTGTTGGGGCACTTCGCAAAGGCAGGAACCACTCCTAAGCGCAAACTCGTCGAGTTCAAGGCTGATTTCGCTCAGGAACTTAAATTAGGCGACGTCCTCACGGTAGGCGATGTGTTCGCGGATACCGTTTATGTAGACGTTGTCGGTACTTCCAAGGGTAAAGGTTTTCAGGGAGTTGTGAAAAGACACGGCTTCGGCGGTGTCGGCGGTCAGACCCATGGCCAGCACAACAGGCTCCGTCACCCGGGTTCACTCGGTGCATCATCCTGGCCTTCACGCGTGTTCAAGGGAATGCGCATGGCAGGTCACATGGGCAATGAAAGAGTGAAGATCTTCAACCTCGAGGTGATAAAGATCATTCCTGAGAACAATCTTCTTGTTTTGAAAGGCTCTGTACCTGGAGCTAAAGGTTCATACGTAATTTTGGAGGATTAAGGTTATGGAATTGTCAGTTTATAAAATTGACGGAACAGAGTCCGGAAAGAAGGTTGTTCTCAACGATGCCATCTTCGGTATCGAACCTAACGACCATGCTATTTATCTTGATGTAAAACAGTATCTGGCAAACCAGAGGCAGGGTACAGCCAAGACCAAGGACCGCAGTGAGGTGGCATACAGCACCAAGAAGCTGATCCGTCAGAAAGGTTCGGGCGGTGCACGTCACGGCAGCCTCAAGGCCGGTATCTATGTAGGCGGCGGAAGAGTATTCGGTCCTAAGCCGCGCTGCTACCGTACCAAGCTGAACAAGAAACTAAAGCAGCTTGCAAGATTCTCAGCCCTTTCATACAAGGCAAGGGAGAACGCCATCATAATGCTTGAGCCGTTCACCATGGAGGCTCCTAAGACAAAGGAGTTCATCCAGATCCTCAACAATATCAAGGCCGGGGACAGGAAAGTCCTTTTCGTCCTTCCTGAGAATTCGGCGAATATTTATCTTTCTTCACGCAACATCCCGTATGTCAAGGTGATTTCAGTGGATGAGATCAACACTTACACCATCATGAATGCCTATTCCATGGTGATTGTTGACGGCGTGCAGGATATACTTGAGTCAAGAATCAAATAAAACGATCGGGAGATGGGAATTATAATTAAGCCTATAGTAACTGAAAAGATGACGGTTCAGGGCGAGAAGTTGAACCGCTACGGTTTCATTGTCGACAGGGATGCCAACAAGATCCAGATCAGGAACGCCGTGGAGCAGATGTACAATGTGTCTGTCGCTTCAGTCAACACGCTGAACTACCACGGGAAAAAGAAATCCCGCTACACAAAGGCAGGTATCCTCAAAGGACGTGAGAATCACTACAAGAAGGCATACGTGACTCTTGCAGGTGATGACAAGATAGATTTCTATAGTAACATTTAAGGTATTGTACAATGGCAGTAAGAAAATTCAAACCGGTGACTCCGGGGCAAAGGAATAAGGTAATTAGTGCTTTTGACGACATTACCTGCACTGTTCCGACGAAATCATTGCTCGCTCCGCTCAAGAAATCGGGCGGACGAAACAACCAGGGTAAAATGACAATGCGCTACATCGGTGGCGGTCACAAGAGAATGTACCGTATCATCGACTTCCGCCGCGACAAGGATGACTGCAAGGCTACAGTCATGACCATCGAGTACGATCCGAACCGCAGCGCCCGTATCGCACTGGTACAATATGAAGATGGTGTAAAGAAATACATCATCGCTCCTAACGGACTGAAAGTAGGACAGGTCATAGCTTCCGGCCCAGGCGTTTCACCTGACCTCGGGAACACTCTTCCTCTATCTGAAATTCCGCTCGGTACACTTATCCACAACATAGAGCTCCGTCCTGGACAGGGTGCAGCCATGGCACGCAGTGCAGGTGCATTCGCCCAGCTCGCAGCACGCGAAGGCAACCATGCCATCCTCCGTCTCCCTTCAGGCGAGACCAGAATGGTACTTGTGACCTGCCGCGCCACAGTGGGTACGGTATCCAATCCAGATCACAATTTGGAGTCTCACGGCAAAGCCGGACGTAACAGATGGCTCGGTCGCAGGCCTCGCAACAGGGGTGTCGTAATGAACCCTGTAGATCACCCGATGGGTGGTGGTGAAGGCCGTGCATCAGGAGGACATCCTCGTTCACGCAAGGGCTTACCGGCAAAGGGCTACAAGACACGTAATCCTAAGAAGGCTTCAAACAAATTCATCATTGAAAGAAGGAAAAAATAACGGAATAAAACTTTAGAGATTATGAGTCGTTCATTAAGAAAAGGTCCTTATATCCAGGCCAGCCTGGAAAAGAAAATTCTTGCTATGAATGAAGGTAGCATGAAGAAAGAGGTTGTCAAGACTTGGTCACGCGCAAGCATGATCTCTCCGGACTTCGTAGGGCACACTATCGCAGTTCATAATGGAAACAAGTTTATTCCTGTTTACGTTACTGAGAACATGGTAGGCCACAAACTCGGGGAATTTGCTCCGACAAGAACATTCAGAGGCCATTCGGGCAATCGTAAATAATTAAAAACAAGTTGAAATTATGGGAGCTCGTAAAAGATTGATGGCCGAGAGGCTGAAAGCTGAAAAGAAAGAGACAGCAATCGCTAAACTCAATAATGTGCCTACTTCACCGCGCAAGATGCGTCTTGTCGCAGACATCATCAGAGGTGTGGAAGTGAACAAGGCACTTGACATTCTCAAATACTCAAAGAAACACGCATCTCTGAGCCTTGAGAAAGTGGTTCGCAGCGCTATCGCAAACTGGGAGGCAAAGAACCAGGACAAGACAAGCGAACTTGACAACGGCAATGTATACATCAAGACACTTATGGTAAACGAAGGCAGGACTCTCAAGAGAATCCGTCCTTGTCCGCGGGGAAGGGCCGGCAGGATCCGCAAGCGTTCCAACCATATCACCGTAATACTTGATGTCAGGAAACCATCAGCAACAGTGGAGGAATAATTATGGGACAGAAGACAAATCCAATCAGCAACAGAATCGGTATCACCCGTGGTTGGGACTCTAACTGGTGTGGTGGTGACTATGCTGCTAAAATCGCGGAAGACTATCAGATCCGTAAATATCTTGTAAGCCGCCTTGCAAAGGCCGGTCTTTCAAAAATCGTAATCGAGAGGACACTGAAGCTCATCACAGTGACCATCCATGCCGCCAGACCCGGTGTCATCATCGGTAAAGGCGGGGCAGAGGTGGACATGCTGAAGGAAGAGCTGAAGAAAGTCACAAGCAAGGATGTGCAGATAAACATCTTCGAGGTGAAGAAACCTGAAGTCGATGCACATTTCGTAGCAGACAACATCGCCCGCCAGATCGAGGGCCGTGTATCTTACAGAAGGGCTATCAAGATGGCTATCGCCACTACCATGAGAGTCGGTGCTGAAGGTATCAAGGTGCAGATCAGCGGACGTCTCGGCGGAGCTGAAATGGCGAGAAGCGAAATGTTCAAGGAAGGCCGTACTCCTCTCCATACTTTCCGTGCGGATATAGACTATGCTCTCGCAGAGGCGCACACCAAGGTCGGAGTCATCGGCATCAAGGTGTGGATCTGCAACGGTGAAGTGTACGGGAAGAGGGATCTTTCCCCTAATGCAGGAATCGCAGCCCAGTCACAGTCACAGAACCAGTCCCGTCAGGGCGGTCGTTCAGACCGTCGCCGTGGCGGACGCAACCGTGGCGGTGACCGCAACAGGGACAACAAATAAAGTCCTTTAAATAATAAAAGAAGCCGGCCTCGAAAGCATTTTCGGGCCGGCTTCCTTTTTATCGGACGGCTTCGTTATTTCTCCCGTATCCGGATATTTCCGTCTTTGACATCCACCTCTATCTCTGATTCCTTGTGTACGCTTCCGTCAAGGATAGCCTTTGCGATGAGATTCACGAGTTCACGCTGCATCAGACGCTTGATAGGACGTGCTCCATACGCCGGATCGTAGCCTTTCTCAGTCATGTAATCTTCAAAAGCCTCGCTGAAACTGATGCTTACACCATTTCCGGAAAGCTTCTCCTTCAAGTCGTTCATCTGCAGATGCAGGATCTCCCTGATGTCGGATTTGGTCAGAGGTTCGAACATTATTATTTCGTCTATCCTGTTCAGAAATTCCGGTCTTACGGTGTTTTTCAGAACGTCGATCACCTCTTTCCGGCATTGCGCCAGCATCGGCTTCCTTTCTTCAGCATTCTCCGGCAGTCTGTCCATGCAGTTCTGTATGATTTCAGCCCCTGCATTGGAAGTCATGATGAGGATAGTGTTCTTGAAGTCCACAGTACGACCCTTGTTGTCCGTCAGACGCCCGTCATCAAGTACCTGCAGCAGGATGTTGAACACATCCGGATGCGCCTTCTCTATCTCGTCGAGAAGTATCACTGAATAAGGCTTCCTTCTGACGGCTTCGGTCAGCTGTCCACCCTCATCGTAGCCTACATATCCCGGAGGCGCACCTACCAGCCGGCTGACGGAATGACGTTCCTGGTATTCGCTCATGTCTATACGGGTCATCATGTTCTCGTCATTGAACAGGAACTCGGCCAGAGCCTTTGCCAGCTCTGTCTTTCCTACACCGGTCGTGCCGAGGAAAAGGAAAGAACCGATAGGCCTTTTCTCGTTCTGGAGGCCGGCGCGGCTTCTGCGGACAGCGTCGGCTACCGCCTGTATCGCCTGATCCTGACCTACGACTCTCTTGTGAAGCTCGCTCTCCATCCTCAGAAGTTTCTCTTTCTCGCTTTCCAGCATCCTCTTGACAGGTATGCCCGTCCACTTGGCCACGACCTCGGCGATGTCTTCCGGAGTTACGGCCTCGGTGATTATCGGCTCCTTTATCGAAGCCTGCCTTGCAGTGAGTTCGTCTATCTTCTTCTTTGCATCGGCCATCTTTCCGTAGCGGATTTCAGCCACCTTTCCGTAATCGCCGGCACGTTCGGCATTCTGTGCCTGTATCTTGTAGTCCTCCACCATCTGTCTGGCATTCTGAAGTCCGGAGAGTATGGATTTCTCCTCATCCCACCTCTTCATAAGGGCATCGCGCTCGGTGTTGAGCTGTTTGAGCTCTTCTTCTATCTTGTCCATCTTCAGGGATACACCCTCCCTTTTGATGGCAGCCTTCTCGATTTCAAGCTGACGGATACGGCTGTTCAGCGTATCTATCGGCTCAGGCACGGAATTCATCTCCAGTCTCAGCTTCGAAGCCGCCTCATCCACGAGGTCAATGGCCTTGTCCGGCAGAAAC
This sequence comes from uncultured Bacteroidales bacterium, assembly GCA_944326385.1. Classification (GTDB taxonomy): domain Bacteria; phylum Bacteroidota; class Bacteroidia; order Bacteroidales; family UBA932; genus Cryptobacteroides. The sequence goes on from CALVDT010000036.1 coordinate 22,689, forward strand.
CTGTTGGTTATGTATCTGTGCGACAGTTCCACTGCCGCTATCAATGCATCATCCTCTATCCTTACCTTGTGGTGGTTCTCGTACTTCTCCTTCAGACCTCTCAGTATGGAAATGGATTCCGCAGGTGTCGGTTCATCTACCATCACCATCTGGAAACGTCTTTCCAGAGCCTTGTCAGACTCGAAATACTTCTGGTATTCATCAAGAGTAGTCGAGCCTATGGTCCTCAGTTCACCTCTTGCAAGGGCAGGTTTCAGGATGTTTGAAGCATCCATGGCCCCGGAAGTCCGTCCGGCACCGACAAGCGTATGGATTTCATCGATGAAAAGAATGATTTCACCGTTGCTGTCCACCACTTCCTTCACGACGCCTTTAAGCCTTTCCTCGAATTCCCCCTGATATTTCGCGCCGGCAATCAACGCACCGAGGTCAAGGGAATAGATCTTCTTTGTCTTCAGGTTCTCCGGTACGTTCCCGTTTACGATGTTCTGTGCGATACCCTCTGATATCGCAGTCTTACCCACACCCGGCTCTCCCACCAGGATAGGGTTGTTCTTGGTCCTTCTGCTCAGAATCTGGAGCACACGCCTGATCTCCTCGTCACGGCCTATTACCGGATCGAGTTTGCCCTGCGCGGCCCTGTCATTCAGGTTCACGGCAAATTTCTCAAGATATTCAAGTTTACTGTTATTGTTCTCCATATTTCTGTCTTCTCCTTCTTGTACAATAAAAAAGTTGTATCCGAAATCCAGTTTCGGACACAACCTCATTGTCAAATTATATTCCGGTCCGTATTTACTGACAATTTGTCAGTCCCGGAGGGGAAGACAGCAGTGTCTATTCAGCCTCGCCGGTCTGAGTCTCCTGAGCCGGATTTTCCTGGGCAGGAACTGACTGTACAGGCGGGAACTGAGGCCTGCTTTCCTCGATGGAACGTTCTATCTGGTCAGTCACATCCATGCCGCGGTTTCCGGAATCGGTGACGAAAGCCGATGCTATGGCTACGATGAATACGAATGCCACAAGCCCCCAGGTGACCTTTTCGAGGAGGTCAGCTGTCTGACGGACGCCGAAAGTCTGGTTCCCTGCTGCGAAATTGCTGGCAAGTCCACCGCCTTTACCGTTCTGAAGCAAGACCACAATCGTGAGAAGTATGCTTGCAAGTATTATGAGCACTGCCAGAATTGTAAATACTACGTTCATAATTATCAGTGATTTTTAATTTTCCTGGTTTAATTTTTCAATAAGGGCTGCAAAGTAAGCATTTTTTTCCGGATATGCCAAAATTAGTTTAGCATAAATCTTCCTGGCCTGCTCCTGATAGCCTTGTTCCGCGTAGATCTGCGCAAGGGTTTCAGTGTAGAATTCCAGAGTATCTTCAACGGGCTGCCCGTCTGCATGTGCTCCGGATTCTGCGTGCCTGCCGATCCCGGACAATGCCATGTCATCGGCGCATTTCACCGCATCATACTGTTTCTGTGAGAAATAGTCACCTCCCACTACATATACCTGACGCTGGCCGTCCTTCTCCTGTCCGCCGGACGGGCTGTCTCCTGCTATGTATGACTTGATTATCATGTCCAGATCCTTGTCTGTGCAGTCGTGCCGCTCCTGTCCGCGATGGATGGCGGAAAGCACTTTCCTGGAAGACACATACAAGGCAGCCTCCGACAGGGCAGACGCCGCTGATTCCTTGTCCCCCATCATGGTCAGCCTCATGCACAGTTCCTTCCTTGCATTCCCGAACCACGGGTACAGGTTCACCACGCCCATCAGTTCGTCTATATTCAGCGATTTGAGTTTGATGCAGCTGTCCATATCATCTTGCCATTGTTTACCATTGTGCCACGGTCGCATTGAAAATGTCTTCGACAAGCTTGTCGATTATCTCTTCGCACAGGGTGGACTCCACGGCATCAAGCGACTGTGTGGCATCGAAGTCGGCATACGCGGAGAACGACTGTTCGAGATTGTCCTCAGGGTATTTCCTGTTCGTGAAATATATCTTCACATTCACTGTCAGCCTGTTCTGGGACGCCACCTCGTTTGCCGTGATACCCATCGCCTTCACGTCATATCCTATTATCTCCCCGACGATGTCCAGATCGCCTTCGTCATCCACCTGCTCCAGTCTTGTCAGTCGTCTGAACTGGTCTTTGAGGGCTTCCGTAAGGTCGTTGCTCAAGGTCGGGTTGACTCTCAGTGCCTTATATTCGAAATAATGGATATTCACGGTATATACGTCAGCCTGGATGGATGTCCCCGAAAATGAGTATATCCCGCAGGAATGGACGATCAGCGCTGTAAGGCACAGTGCCGATACCATGATCATTGCCGATATCGCTTTTTTCATATCTGTTTCTCAAGTGATTTCAATTTCCTGTACAATGTGCGTTCAGAGATTCCGAGCTCTTCAGCTGCAGCCTTTCGGTTTCCGTGGTATTTGTCGAGGGCCCGTCTGATAAGCTCCAGCTCCGTCCTTTCTATTGACAAGGTGTCAGGACCCTGTTCCTCCGGTAAGTTCTCCTCTTTCGGAACTTCCTTTCCCTGCTGTTCTTCAGGGTCTTCGAATCTCTGGAACATGTCCTGCGGCCGCGGCCCCCTGTCTTCGCCTCCGATCAGCGGCATGGCAGTCCGGCTCTCGTTCCCGTTCTTCATGTCGTTCACCACTGATTTAAGATAGTCGACATCCTGCCTCAGCTGATATATGGTGCGGACGAGCATCTCCTTTTCCGAAGACGAGAAATTCTCTTCCGCAGGCTCCGCCTTTACCGGCAGCAGGTTCGGTTCGTCCTTCGGAATATATTTGGATAGCGTGGCGGCATTTATCTCCTTCCTTTCGCTTCCCGGCTTCGCCTTTACCGACTCGATGGCGGACACCGTCTCAGCCACATTCTTCAGCTGCCTTATGTTCCCTGGCCAGCGGTAGTTTTTCAGCAGAGTCACGGCCTCATCGGTAAGTGCTATCTTCACCATATTATATCTGGCGGCGAAATCCGAGGCGAATTTCCTGAAAAGGAGATGTATGTCGTCCTTTCTCTCCCTGAGTGCCGGCATGAATACGGATACGGCATTCAGCCTGTAGTACAGGTCCTCCCGGAATTTTCCCCTGGCCACGGCATATTTCAGATTCACATTCGTGGCCGCCACGACCCGGACATCTGTCTTCAGGACCTTTGAAGAACCGACCCTGATGAATTCCCCCGACTGGAGCACCCTGAGAAGCTTCGCCTGGGAAGGCAGCGGCAGCTCTCCGATTTCGTCCAGAAACAGCGTACCTCCGTCGGCTTCCTCGAAATAACCTCTTCTCATCTCGTTGGCACCGGTAAAAGAGCCCTTCTCGTGTCCGAACAGTTCGGAATCGATGGTGCCTTCAGGGATAGCCCCGCAGTTTATGGCAAAATATTTCCCTGTCCGCCTCAGACTGTTCTGGTGGATGATCTTGGGTATATTCTCCTTTCCGACACCGCTTTCTCCGCTGATCAGGACAGTCAGATCCGTCGGAGCCACAGCCACAGCTATCTCGAGCGCCCTGTTCAGTGCCGGATCATTGCCGATTATGTCGAATTTGTTCTTTAAACTCTGTAATTCCTGTGCAGTCATATCCTGCAAATTTAGAAGCACTTTTGAAATAATACAAACATTATCTCCTATAAAATGCACTATGAAATGCCGTTCCGGGCCATGCCGTCCTCCTTCGTCCGGAGATTCCTGCCGGAGAAAACCTCTTTTTCCGGATAAAACTTCCATTGGCGGGAAAAGTTTTTCGATTTGCAGATGAAAATCACAAGTATATTTTTTATATTTGTCAAAAATATGCTTTACTGAAAACAGAGAATACAAACCATTAAATAACAGACAAGATGAAAAAGAGTTTCAAAATCCTTTCTTCTGCCGTCCTCGGTCTGGCCGCAGTAGCCTGCAGCTCACCGGAGAAAATGGCGGAAATGGCAGAAAACGTGACAGTCAATTGCGATCCTGCCGTGCTTGAGGTTGTTGCAAACAAGATCGATGCGACAGTTTCAGTGACATATCCTGCGGATTATTTCCATCCTAAGGCTATCCTTGAAGTGACACCGGTCATCGTATATGAAGGCGGAGAAGCCAAGATGGCTCCGTTCACATATCAGGGCGAAGATGTGAAGGATAACTATAAGGTAGTCCCTTCGGACGGCGCTACGGTGACTGAGAAAATCAGCTTCGACTATGTCCCTGGCATGGAGAAGAGCTACCTCGAACTCCGTGGAGTGGTGAAATACAAGAACAAGGCTGTCGAGATGCCGACCAAGAAGGCTGCTGACGGAGCCAATACCACTTATATGCTCGTGGACAAGAGCGGCAAGGTGGACTACAAGGCAGACAACTATCAGGAAATCATCAAGCAGACAGCTGAAGGCCAGATCCTTTACACTATCAACAGCTCATACGTAAGAGGAAGCCAGCTCAAGTCTGAGTCCATAAAGAACTTCCAGGCCGCCCTTGACGAGATCAACGCAAACGAGCGCAAGGAAATCACCAGCACCGACATCGTGGCATATGCTTCTCCTGACGGTGGTGAAGAGCTCAATACCAAACTTTCCGGCAAACGTTCCGAGACAGCCGAGAAGGCATTCGGCAAGGTGACCAAAGGCCATGAAGTGGAGGCTCCGGTGAATGTGACCAGCGTAGGTCAGGACTGGGAAGGCTTCAAGGAGCTCGTAGCCGAGTCCGATATCGAGGACAAGGATCTTATCATCCGCGTACTTTCCATGTACAGCGACCCTGCAGTGCGTGAGAAGGAGATCAAGAACATGTCGGCAGTTTACCAGTCACTCAAGAAGGAGATCCTTCCTGAACTCCGCCGTGCAAGATTCATCGCAAATGTGGAATTCACCAACTACAGCAATGACGAGCTTGTAGCCCTTATCGACGAGAATATCGACATCCTCGACGAAGAGGCTCTGCTCCGTGCGGCTTCCGTAGTCAAGGAGAACGCTTCAAAGGTGGAAATCTACAAGAAGGCCATCGAGAAATTCAACAGCGCACGTGCCCAGTACAACCTTGGCGTAGCCTACATCTGCTCGAACGACCTCAAGAATGCAAAGGCAGCACTTGCTGACGCAGAGAAGGATGCTGACTGGCAGAATGCCATGGGTGTAATCGCCCTCAGGGAAGGTGATGCTGCAGCCGCTGCAAAATATTTCGCAGCTTCCGGCAACGCAACCTCCACTCAGAACGCAGCCGTTCTTGATATCCTTGCAGGCAAATATGCAGACGCTGCAGCCAAACTCGCTTCAGCAGAGAACTGCTGCAACAAGGCTCTGGCATACATCCTTGCCGGCCAGCTCGACAAGGCATCGGCTGCCGCTACATGCGGATGCGCAAAGAACGCATACCTGAAGGCCATCATCGCTGCCCGTCAGGGCAAGGCTGACGATGTCAAGAAGTACATTGACGAGGCCAGCAAGAACAGCAAGCTTGCCGAGAGAGCTACCAAGGACATAGAATTCGCCCAGTACAGGTAGTCGGAACACCCTGGCAAAGACTGCAGAAGAGCCTGCAGAGGTCAAATGGATTGAGGGTGACCCAAAAATGGTTTCGGGTCACCCTCAAATGTCTTTCTTTGAAAGACTGAACACTTCTTTGGAAGATAAATACAAAAAATCATCTATGAGCAACATAACGAAAGAAGAAGCCCTGCTGTACCACTCGCAGGGAAAGCCCGGAAAGATAGAGGTCGTGCCTACCAAGCCTCACAGCACACAGAGGGATCTGTCGCTGGCCTATTCTCCCGGAGTGGCGGAACCGTGTCTTGAGATAGAGAAGAATCCCCATGACGCATACAAGTACACTGCGAAAGGGAATCTTGTAGCCGTCATTTCGAACGGTACGGCAGTGCTCGGTCTCGGGGATATCGGAGCGCTGAGCGGTAAACCGGTCATGGAGGGCAAGGGCTTGCTTTTCAAGATATACGCAGGTATCGATGTCTTTGACATCGAGATAAACGAAAAGGATCCGGACAAGTTCGTGGAGACGGTCAAGGCCATCGCCCCGACATTCGGAGGAATAAACCTTGAGGACATAAAGGCGCCGGAATGTTTCGAGATAGAGCGCAGATTGAAAGAGGAACTGGACATACCTGTCATGCATGATGACCAGCATGGCACTGCCATAATTTCGAGTGCCGGACTTCTCAATGCGCTTGAAGTGGCAGGCAAGAAGATAGAGGATGTCAGGATAGTGGTAAACGGAGCCGGGGCTTCGGCCATCTCCTGCACCAGCCTTTATGTCGCACTCGGGGCAAGGAAAGAGAACATCGTCATGCTCGACAGCAAAGGAGTCATCACAAAGGACAGACCGGGTCTGACAGAGCAGAAGAAGCTTTTTGCCACCGACAGGAAGGATGTCCACACCCTTGCGGAAGCCATACAGGGAGCTGATGTGTTCCTCGGTCTGTCAAGGGGCAACGTGCTTACCCAGGATATGGTGCGCAGCATGGCGAAGAATCCGATAGTCTTTGCCCTTGCCAATCCTGTCCCTGAAATCAGCTATGAAGACGCCAAGGCATCGCGGCCTGATGTCCTCATCTCTACCGGAAGATCGGACTACCCGAACCAGATAAACAATGTCATCGGCTTCCCGTACATTTTCAGGGGCGCGCTGGATGTCAATGCCTCCGCCATAAACGAGGATATGAAGCTCGCCGCTGTCCACGCCATCGCCGACCTTGCCAAGAAGCCGGTGCCGGACATCGTCAACGAAGCCTACAAGGTGAACAACTTTACCTTCGGACCGGACTACTTCATTCCCAAGCCTGTAGACCCGAGGCTTATCACGGACGTGTCCATCGCAGTGGCGAAGGCCGCCATGGCATCGGGGGTGGCCCGCAAGGACATTACCGACTGGAACGCATACCGCGAACATCTGAAGGAACTCATGGGCTTCGAGTCCGAATTCATCCGCCAGCTGTACACTACGGCGCGGACCGATCCTCAGAGAGTCGTCTTTGCGGAAGGTAACCACCCGAACATGATCAAGGCGGCTGTGGAGGCCAGGGCGGAAGGAATCTGCCATCCGATATTGCTCGGCAACGATGAAAGGATTGGCAAGATCGCCCGCAGGCTGGAACTCAGTCTCGAAGGAGTGGAGATCGTCAATCTCCGTCACGACAACGAAGCCTCCCGTCGCGAAAGATATGCAAGGATACTTGCCGAGAAACGCGCCCGCGAAGGTGCCACGTACGACGAGGCCTGCGACAAGATGTTCGAGCCGAACTATTTCGGAATGATGATGGTCGAGACAGGCGATGCCGATGCTTTCATCACAGGTACCTATACGAAATACAGCAATACCATCAAAGTGGCGAAAGAGGTTATCGGAATCCGTCCCGGGCTGGAGCACTTCGGCACCATGCACATAGTGAACTCGAAGAAGGGCACATATTTCCTTGCCGACACCCTCATAAACAGGCATCCGGACACAAAGGCCCTCATAGACATAGCACTGCTTGCGGACCATACGGTCAGGTTCTTCAACCATGAACCGGTCATGGCCATGGTTTCCTACTCGAATTTCGGGGCGGATGCAGAGGGCAGCCCGAAAACGGTACATCAGGCGGTGGACTATATTCAGGCAAAATATCCGGAAATCATGATAGACGGAGAGATGCAGGTGAATTTCGCGCTTGACGACCAGCTGAGGGACCGCAAGTTCCCGTTCAACAAGCTGAAGGGCAAAGTCGTGAACACCCTTCTCTTCCCTAATCTGAGTTCTGCGAACTCTGCCTACAAGCTGATCCAGAGCATGAGCGACGCCGAACTTATCGGTCCTATCCAGATGGGGCTGAACAAGCCGGTGCATTTCACCGATATAGAAAGTTCAGTGCGGGATATAGTGAATATTACTGCGGTGGCCGTCATTGATGCCATCGTGGCGAAGAAACTGGATGCCGCGAGGTAACTCCCTGTCATCCGATATTGGACAGGGCGGCTCAAAAGGTTTTACTGCGTTGCGCAGATTTGAAAATCCTGCCTTTTGAGTCGCCCTTCCTTTTTGGCTTTTTGGCAATCTGTAAGCGAAAATGAGATTATTCTTTAGAAATGTAAGAATTTTATAAATATTTCTTGTAATCCGAAACAAAAACAGCGAAAATAATTGCTGCCCCTTTGTAACTGATTGATTTTTACCGAAAAAATTTGTTATGGATTGATATATCGTATTGAAATAATTCGTACCTTTGCGCCCCGAAAATAAGTTACATCTATGAAAACAACAATGTTGATTCTTCTTGAACTGTTAATCTGCGCCATTCCTGCTTTCTCTTCGGCGCAGGTCGAGGACAAGGGAGATGTCACAGTCAGCGGCGTTGTCACTTCGGCTGAAGACGGCCTGCCTCTTATCGGCTCGGTCGTGATGTCGTCAACCGGAGGAGGCGTCAGCACATCTGAGGACGGTAGTTATACAATTACCGTACCGGCAGGGACATTACTTTCTTTCCACGCTATCAGCTACCAGACTGTCGAGTACGTTGTTCCGTCAGGTTCATCCGCAGTCAAGTTCGATGTCTCCATGGAGTCGGATTCCCAGCTCCTCGAGGAGACTGTCGTCGTGGCTTACGGCGTCAGGAAGAAGGGGACCATTACGGGTTCCGTGTCCAGCGTCAAATCTGAAAAAATCGAGAGCACGCCTACCGCTGCATTCGACCAGGCCCTCCAGGGGCAGGTCCCCGGTCTGACTGTACTGTCTTCCACCGGTGAGCCGAGCGCATCCGCAACGATGCTCATCCGCGGTACCAACTCGATTAACTCGGGTGTCGCACCTCTCTATATCCTTGACGGGGCGGCAATCTCGTCTTCTGAATTCAATTCCATAAACCCGTCGGACATCGAGAGCATATCCGTCCTCAAGGATGCATCCTCCACGTCCATCTACGGGGCCAGGGCATCGAACGGTGTGATAGTCATCACCACCAAGCGCGGACGCATGGCAGACAAGCCTACCATAACCTTCCGTGCGCAGCTCGG
>CALVDT010000037.1 GCA_944326385.1 uncultured Bacteroidales bacterium
CGCTCTGGTAGATGACCGGGATAGGGTTGTCACCGGTGAAAATGGAGTCGAGGGTCTCGGAGTCGGTCTCCTCGCGTGACATCTGCTCGAGGTCGTAGTCGCTTTTCTTGAGGAGTTCGACGAGATAGGTCGGAGTCCCTGTCTCGAACCAGTAGCTGCCGTATCTGCCTTTTGCGAATGTGTTGAGAAGGCTGAAAGGATTGTATATCCCCGGGGAGTCCGGGCAGAAGTGGTATCCGTCATAGTCCTCCTTCAGCTGTGCGCATGCCTGTTCGTAGGTCTGCCCGTTGTTCTGGGCGAGGGTGCGGATATCCTCATCGAAGTTCATGAACAGCTCATCTTCGCTTATGCCGCATATATCGGTGTATCTTTCATCCATGGAGATGTCCATCAGGTTGTTGAGGTCGCTGAACACGCTGACCTTGCCGAACTTCGTGACCCCGGTGAGCAGGGCGAAGCGGATGTAGCCGTCCATTGACTTGAGCACCCCGTAGAAAGGCTTGAGGGTGCTTCTGAAAGCCTGCTGCAGTCCGGAATTTCCGATAGCCTGTAGGAGAGGCTTGTCATATTCGTCCACAAGTATCACGACCCTTTCACCTGCCGTTAAGGCTGCCCTCTTGACCACCCCTGCAAATCTCAGGGCAAGCGTCACCTCCGCCTTGTCTCTTCCGTACATGTCTTCCCATTCTTCAAGACTTCTGTTCAGCATTGCATCGAGACTCTCGGGACTGTCATATTTCCCGATGTTGAGGTCGATGTGGAGGACCGGGTGCTGTTTCCACTCCTTCTCGAGCTCCGCGACGGCAAGACCTTCGAAGAGTTCCTTCTTCCCCTGGAAATAGGCTTCAAGAGTGCTGATGAGCAGACTTTTGCCGAACCGGCGCGGCCGGCTGAGAAAATAATAGCTGCCGGTAGATACAAGTCTGTGCATCAAGGCGGTCTTGTCCACATAGAAATATCCTTCCTTGCGGAGTTTCTCGAAATTCTGTATTCCAACCGGATAAAGCTTTCCCATAATATATTATTTGTGGAGAATCATTTTCCCCTAATTCCTGATAGACAAAGTTAAATGGATTTTTTAATCTTACGAGAAAAAACAAGAAAAATGGTCTGCAATCATATTACAAATTCTTCAGCAAATCCACACTTGATAATACATATCCTATCCTGTCCTTGAATCAACGGTAAAATCAGATTCCTGAAAACTGGTCAGAAATCCTCGGTCACGGGCGAGACATAGATCCTGCCGTCCTCGATCAATACGATCTGGACTTCCGTACCGGACTCGATGCTGCCTTCAAGGGAAGTGACGGAATACGCGGCATTGCCTATGACGGCTGTACCGGAAGGTGCGAGGGCAGTAACCGTCCGGCCCTGGTCACCGACTGCGATAGCCGGCTCCATGAAGATGCCGCTTTTCCGGTCACCGGCAGAAGAAACCAGCTTTTTCCATGTCTTTATCCTGATATGGCTGATTACCATAACCACAAGCAGCAAAGTATTGATGACAGTGACAAGGGTACCGGCAGATGCACCGAGTTCCTTGAAAGCATAGAAGCATGACCCGCCCAACGAAATGATTCCGATGATACCGGCCACACCTGCTCCTGAGGCCAGGAAAATCTCCACAAGGAGAAGCAGGACGCCCACTGCCATGAGAAGGATAATGAACACCATGGATTACTGCTCCTTTTTTACGGTTCCTACCACAACGGAATAGGCATCAGCTACACCTGTGGCACGGACAGCCACCAATGTCTTCTCCACCAGCGCCTTGTCATCAAGAGTCCCGACTATGTAGATAACCTTTCCGTCCTTCTCCGATCTCGCAATATCCACATTCCCGCACAGCTGCCGCACCGCCGGGACAGTCAGATCCGGCAGACTATCCCCGTACGGGACAATATTTATCTGATAAAGGGATACTTCCACAGCCTTCTTCTCCAGGACACGCGCCTTCGACACGGCTATTGGCTCACCGTCTTCAAAAGCGGTGATGAACGCTGTCCTGAAACCGGCTTTCTTCACCTTGTTGAGATTGGAAAGCACATCGTTGTATTTCCTGAACACACCGACCCTATAAATATAGCGGCCGCCGGCAGTCTGCTCCTCGAACACAGGACTGAGCCCCTTCAGCGACTTGACCGACGCTTTCGAAGAAAGACTGAATATCTGTATCTGGTACACTATGCCGTCCGGCAATGTATTGTCCTCCGCGAAACGGCCCTCCGGAAGAATCATGAAAGTATAGTCGAACTTGACTTCCGGTTTTTCAAGGACAATATCGAGAGGCTTGCCCGGAGACTTCCGCGTAAACACATAATTCGAAGAAGTACCCTCCACCTCCCGGTCCGCCTCCACCATAAGTTTGCCCGGATCCAGGACTATCCCCCTGTACAGGAAATCCATCTCGATCTTCTGGAGTATCGCAGAGGCCCGCTCCAGCGAATCATGAAATGCAGGGACCATGGACTCGATCTGCGATATGCCTGAAGTCAGTCTCGCCTTCTCCCCGTCATCATGGCTTTCAGCAAGCAGCGCCCGCATGTTCGCCATCCTGACATTGCTGCAATATATGGAATCCCGCAATGCCCGTACTTCGGATACCTTTTCAGTATATCTGCGGATTTCCTTGCCTTCCGGAGTCATCTGGGTCATGACATTGCTGCTGTCGAACCTGTCCATGTCATCAGGCGGGTCGAGAGACATCAGGTTGCGGAGCGCCGATACATCCCTCATGCTCTTCCTGACCGGCATGGTCTCCTGCTCCAGAACGTAGACATCCACACTGTCACCGGCGCAGTCCCTGTCCGAAGCGAAAATGGAATATTTCCCGTCAGGGGTATTCATGAAAAGGAAGTCATTGTACGGGGACGAATAAGGCATACCCATGTTTGCAGGCGGACCCCATTCCTGCTGGTCTTCACTCCATGTAGAGACATACAGGTCGAAACCGCCCATCCCGTAAAGACCGGAAGATGCGAAATAAAGATGCTTCCCGTCCGGGGAAACCATGGGAAATATCTCGTCACCGGAAGATACAAGATATTCATTCAGCAGATAAGGGACACTCCATGTGGAATCCTTCCTGTCCGTCCTGTAGATATTCATCGCACCCTCCTGGTCATGAGCGGAAAAATACAGGAAACGGAAATCGTCAGGAAAATAGACAGCACGGCAGAATTGATGAACCTCTGTGCTGTCCAGCACGTTAGGATAGTTTCTCCAGCTTTTGTCCTCCAGAGGATAATACAGGAAAAACTCATCCAGCGAGAACCTGTGCTTGGCCACGACCTCCGGCTGCAGCACGAAATCGGTCATTCCGAGACCGTTCTCCGCCAGCATTCTGGCATCCTCGATCCCTATCCTCATAAGGGAGTCTTCACATATTCCGAGAGCTTTCCCGTAAAGTCCGGCAGACTCATCGAACATATAAGCCATCCTCAGGGAGTCGGCCCTGCGTATAAGACTGTCCAAGTCCGGACCGGCATACATCTGCACACAGCCGGCCACCGCAGAAACACACTGTACGGCAGCAGCCAGAACCGTCATCTTCAAATATCTTGTCATCACTTGCCAAAGCTCATTTAGGAACACAAAAATAAGAAATACTTTATTTATAAGAAAAAAATAGTAAATTTGTGCCCTATTTTGTGCCGACAAAGGCCTGATGCGAAATATTAATTTAAATTTTACTATAAAACTATGCAAAGTAAAGGTGCTATCAGATTCGTGGCGATACTTCTTGCTCTTGCCTGCATCTGGCAGCTTATGTTCACGGTAGTGACAAAGATCTACGAGAACAAGGCTGTGAAATATGCTGACAACGCAGTAGAGACATTCAAGGCAAGCGCCGCCTACGGAAACATTCCGGACGTGGACAAGGCATACGTCCTCGATTCCATAAGGGAGGACCAGAACAAATGGTATCTGGATTCCATCTCTTCCCAGAAAGTATATTTCGGCTACACATTCGACGATGTAAGGGAAAAGGAGATCAACCTCGGACTTGACCTGAAAGGCGGTATGAACGTGATGCTTCAGGTCCAGCTCGAAGATGTGGTCCAGGCTCTTGCCGAGAACAGCATGTCCCCTGAATACCAGAAGGCATTCGATCTGGCTCTCGAGCGCAGCCAGACTTCCGGAACGGACTTCATCACTCTGTTCGAGGAAGCATGGAGCGAGACTGCCGGCGGCCAGAGGCTTTCGAACATATTCATAGGCCTCGACAGGAAGAACAAGACAGAGAACAAGAAACTGGAATCTACGGATGCCGAGATCATATCTCTTATCCGCAAGGAGGCTGAAAGCGCCATCGCGAACTCCTTCGAGGTGCTCCGCAACAGGGTGGACCGCTTCGGTGTGACACAGCCGAACATCCAGAAAGTCGGCAACACAGGCCGTATCCTCGTGGAGCTGCCTGGTGTAAAAGAACCGGAACGTGTAAGAAAGCTCCTTCAGGGAACGGCATCCCTCGAATTCTGGACGACCTACGAGACTTCGGAGATTTTCCAGTACATGAACGAGGCGAACAGCCTTGTAGCCCAGATAAACAAGGAGAACGCCCCGGCAGAAGACACCAAGGCTGCAGTCAATGAAACCCAGGCCGAGTCAGACACTACGGACATCCTTGCCGAGGAGCTGGAGGCCCAGGCTTCCGAGTCAGCCGACTTTGCCGCATATGAGAAAGAGAATCCTCTCTTCGCGGTACTCATGCCTCCTGTAGACCAGACCGGAAGCGTCATGAGAGGCGCCACCATGGGTTATGCACACTTCAGCGACACCGCAAAGGTGAACAAGATACTCAACATGCCTGAAGTAAAGGCGCTCTTCCCTGAAGACCTCATCCCGATGTGGTCAGTGAAGCCTTTCGACAACAACCAGTACGAACTTGTGGCCATCAAGGCTTCCCTGAACGGTGAAGCCGCTCTCCGCGGAGAAAGGGACCAGAAATTCATCACTGACGCAAGAGTCCAGTACAACGGTGCCAGCCCTGAGGTCTCCATGTCCATGAGCGCTGAAGCCGCAAAGGTATGGGCAAGACTTACAAAGGACAATATCAACAGGCAGATAGCCATCGTTCTCGACAACATGGTCTACTCCCACCCTGTAGTGAACACCGAAATCACGGGCGGCAATTCGCAAATCAGCGGAAACTTCACTCTCGAAGAAGCTGAAGACCTCGTGAACGTGCTCAAATCAGGTACCCTGCCTGCACCGGCCAAGATCGTACAGGAGCAGGTGGTAGGTCCGTCACTCGGTGCCGAATCCATCAACGCAGGTTTCATCTCGTTCATCATCGCCTTCCTGCTTGTGCTCTGCTACATGGTATTCTTCTATCATGGAGCAGGTCTGATAGCGGATGCCGCCCTGCTTTGCAACGTGCTGCTGCTTTTCGGTACCCTGGTATCGTTCTCGGCCGTGCTTACCCTGCCTGGTATTGCAGGTCTCGTCCTGACACTCGGTATGGCAGTGGACGCGAATGTGATCATATACGAACGTATCAAGGAGGAACTCCGGTCCGGCAAAGGACTCGGCAAGGCTGTGGCTGACGGATATTCCAATGCATATTCAGCCATCATAGACGGGCAGATCACCACTATCCTTACCGGTATCGTGCTCTTCATCTTCGGTTCCGGTCCTGTACAGGGCTTCGCCACTACATTGATCATAGGTATCGTGACTTCCGTCTTCACGTCAATCTTCATCTCACGTATCATCATCGATGACAGACTGGCCAAGGGCAAGAACATCACCTTCGACAACAAACTGACCAGGAACTTCCTGCAGAATACCACAGTGAACTTCCTCAGCAAGAGGAAATACACGTACGTGATATCATCCATCGTGATCATCATCTGCATCGTGTCCATGTTCACAAAAGGCTTCACATATGGTGTAGACTTCGCGGGAGGCCGTACATTCGTGGTAAGGTTCGACCAGCCTGTATCAGTTGAAGATGTCAGGGCATCCCTGGTGAAGGAATTCAACGGCGGTGTCGAGGCCAAGCAGTTCGGCGGTGAAAGCCAGATGAAGATCACTACACAGTATTTGATCGAAGACAAGTCTTCAGAAGCGGATGCTGCCGTGGAAGAGAAACTCTTCAATGCAGTGAAAGACTTCTATGCAGGTGAAATGAACCTCGATCTGTTCACTTCGACCGCGGTCAATCCTAACGGTATCATCAGCTCCGACAAGGTGGATGCATCCATAGCCGATGACATGAAGCGCGATGCAATCATAGCCGTGGTGATCGCACTGCTTGTAATCTTCATCTACATAGCCATAAGGTTCAAGAAATGGACATGGGGACTCGGAGGAACGCTCGGTCTGGCACACACGGCCATCATCGTGATCGGTTTCTTCTCGCTGTTCTCCGGAATCCTGCCGTTCAGCCTCGATGTAGACCAGACGTTCATCGCTGCGGTGCTGACCATCATCGGTTATGCGATAAACGATACAGTGGTGATCTTCGACCGAATCCGTGAGTACAAGACCCTGCACCCTAAGATGCCGCTTGACGTGAATGCCAACCAGGCATTGAACAGCACACTGTCCCGTACCATGAATACCTCACTCACTACATTGATAGTGATGATAGCCATCGCAATCTTCGGCGGCGAGGTGATCAGAGGTATGGCTGTGGCTCTCTGCGTCGGTATCGCAGTAGGTACTTATGCTTCAATCTTCATCGCTACTCCTATCATGTACGATGTCACTATGGCCGTGCAGAGGAAGGCAGAGAAGAAACAGCTTGAAAACAAGAAGAAATAATTCCTGAAAAGAAGGCCCGGCCTTCTCCGGGACAATCAGAGAGGTGACTCAAAAGGGGGCTTGAATCCCGCTTTTGGGTCACTTCCCTTTTGTGGAAAACTGGACCGCATGTCCATGCCTCGGGAACGGAAATTTTTGTACCTTTGCCTTTCATCAGAAATCCATAGAACATGTCATTCGTCCACCTTCATGTACATACCCAGTATTCGATTCTTGACGGCCTTTCTTCCATAGAAAACCTGTTCAAAAGGGCAAAGGAATTAGGTATGCCCGGCATTGCCATAACAGACCACGGGAACATGTACGGGGTGAAGGAGTTCTTCAAGTATGCCGCGAAATATCCTGAAGTGAAGCCCATAATAGGGTGCGAGATCTATGTCTCGAAGTACGGGCATACCATCAAGGACAAGGATCACAGGGAATACTATCACCTCATCCTGCTTGCCAAGAACTACAACGGCTACAAGAATCTGATGAAGATAGTCTCCACCGGTCATATAGAAGGGATGTACTACGGCAAGCCGAGGGTATCCCATGACGTGGTGGAGAAATATGCTGAAGACCTCATCTGCTGCTCTGCCTGCATCGCCGGAGAAATCCCGAGGAATATCATAGCAGGAGACATGGCGGCAGCTGAACAAGCCGTGGAATGGCACAGGAAGGTATTCGGAGAAGATTACTATCTTGAAGTGCAGCTGCACAAGACGGAAGTCCCCGGCCTGTCCCAGGACGTATATGAACGGCAGTCAATATCCAATGCAGGCATATTCGAACTGGCTGCGAAGACCGGTGTCAAGTTGGTGGCCACGAATGACGTCCATTTCGTCAACAAGGAAGACGGACCTGTCCATGACCGGCTGAT
Organism: uncultured Bacteroidales bacterium; assembly: GCA_944326385.1. Classification (GTDB taxonomy): domain Bacteria; phylum Bacteroidota; class Bacteroidia; order Bacteroidales; family UBA932; genus Cryptobacteroides. Next base: position 7,637 of record CALVDT010000037.1, read on the forward strand.
ATGCCTTACCACGAACGCGAATGTCGATGACCCTAAAAGGCTCCGCTATACCCAGCAGGAGTACCTCAAGAGCGAAGAGGAGATGGCCGCACTCTTCCCGGAGCATCCGGAAGTTCTCGAAAACACTATGGAGATCTTTGGCAAGGTGGAAAGCTACACCATCGACCGCGGGCACGTACTGCCGTTGTTCAGGATAGAAGACAGTTTTCTCGCCGAGAAAGAGAAGTATCTCGAGAAATACAAGGATGTGATTGACGTAGGAAGGACGAACAAGGACGGGAGCGACAGAGGCGAGGCATTCACATATTCCGTGGCATATCTGTGCGAATTGTGCTACAAAGGCGCGGAAAGGAGGTACGGGACATTGGACGAGGAACACGCTGAAAGAATTGACTTCGAGCTGAAGACCATATGCAGGATGGGATTTCCGGATTACTTCCTGATTGTCCAGGACTTCATAGCTGCAGCACGGAGGCAGGGCATTTCCGTGGGGCCAGGCAGGGGTTCGGCAGCGGGTTCGGCGGTGGCCTATTGTCTCGGAATCACGAACATTGACCCTATCAAATACCAGCTTCTGTTCGAGCGTTTCCTGAACCCTGACAGGATATCGATGCCGGATATCGATATAGACTTCGATGATGACGGCAGGTACAGGGTATTCAAATACGTGGAGGACACTTACGGGAAAGACCATGTGTCCCATGTCATCACTTTCGGTACCATGGCGGCAAAGATGGCCATCAAGGATGTGGCACGTATCAGCAATATGAGTATCGACGAGTCGAACAGGCTGACAAAGATGATTCCGGACAAGCCCATAAGGGTCTCCGAGATACAGGAACTGCCGTTCACTGAGGGAGAGGAACTGGAAAAGGGCTTCAGCATCATCGAAAAGGAAGTGGAAATACCCGACCCGGATCATGAAGGGCAGAAGATAAAGGTCCTGAAGAAATTCAAGAAAGGCCCGGTGGACAAGGACTACAAGGTGACGCTGAAGAACTGTCTGAAGTACGTAGACGAACTGAAGAACGAATACGAGAACGGGTCCGCCCTTACCAAAGAAGTCCTGGACTATGCGCTCAGGCTTGAAGGCAGCATACGGCAGACCGGTGTACACGCCTGCGCGATGATCATCGGCCGTGGAGACCTGACGGACTATATCCCGATCACGGTGGCGGCAGACAAGGCTACAGGACTCGATGTCTGGGTATCACAATACGAGGGAAGCTTCATAGAGGAAGTCGGGATGCTGAAGATGGACTTCCTGGGACTGAAGACGCTTTCCATCATAAAGGAATGTCTGGAGACCGTGAAGAAGACTCACGGGATAGACATAGACATCGAGAAGATACCTATCGATGACGAGGAAACATACAAACTGTACGGCCGTGGCGATACAAAAAGCGTGTTCCAGTTCGAATCCGACGGCATGAAGGAATGGCTGCAGAAGCTGCAGCCGACCAGATTCGAGGACCTGATAGCCATGAATGCGCTCTACCGTCCGGGGCCTCTGGACTATATCCCGTCTTTTGTAGCCAGGAAGCAGGGTACGGAGAAGATAGAGTACGATCTTCCTGAAATGGAGGAATATCTGCAGGATACATACGGAGTCACGGTCTACCAGGAGCAGGTGATGCTCTTGTCGCAGAAACTCGCCGGTTTCACCAAAGGCCAGGCCGACAAACTGCGTAAGGCCATGGGAAAGAAGCAGCTGGACGTGCTGGAATCCCTGCATGACAAATTCATCGACGGAGGAAAGGCAAACGGCCATCCGGAGATAGTCCTTAACAAGATCTGGAACGACTGGAGGAAATTCGCACAGTACGCGTTCAACAAGTCCCATGCTACCTGCTACGCATGGGTAAGCTACCAGACAGGCTACCTGAAGGCCCACTACCCCGCTGAATTCCAGGCTGCCAACCTCAGCAAGAATCTCTCCAACATGGACGAGATCAGGAAAATCATGGACGACTGCAAGAAGTCGCGCATCAAGGTCCTCAACCCTGACATAAACGAAAGCGAGGCAAGATTCACCGTAAACAAGGACGGAAATATCCGTTTCGGTCTCGGAGGGATCAAGGGATTCGGGGACAATATCGTCAAGGCTGTGCTGGAGAACAGGAATGAACACGGTCCTTTCAAGGATATCTGGGACTTTGCGGAAAGGCTTTCCGGAATCGTGAACAGAAAGGCATACGAATCCCTGCTGTATTCGGGGGCTTTCGACAGTTTCGGGTATGCAAGAAGTCAATATTCACAGCCGGTGGCTTCCGGAGACACCTTCCTGGACGCACTGGTAAAATATGCCGACCTGTTCAGCAAGGACAGGATGGACGCTGCGATATCCCTGTTCGGGGACATGGAAGAGACAAAGCCAAAGCGGCCGGAAATGCCTGAGGAGAGAATCCAGAACCAGCAGGATGACACCATGGAGATGCTCAAGAAAGAGAAGGAACTGGTGGGAATGTACCTCTCCGCCCATCCGCTGGACAAATATACATTCGAAATCGAGAATTTCACTGACTGCAGACTCACGGAGATCCCGTCCGCCGTGGCTGAATGCGACAGCCGCAAGGTATCCTCCAAGCTGAATGTCGCCGGATACATCACAAATGTGCAGATACTCACGAGCAAAAGCGGCTCCCAATGGTCCAAGACTACGGTCGAGGACTTCAGCGGAAGTTATGAATTCGCCCTTTTCGGGAAAGACCACGAGAATTTCCTGCCGTATCTCCAGATGTATACACCTGTGTTCATCGAAGGGGTCATAGAGGAGAAATACTATGTGAAGCCCGAAGACCGCAAAACCAGGGGCAATCCGCCTTATGTCTTCAAGATAAGGAAAATATCCCTGCTCGGGAATGTGTCATCCACCAGGCTGAAAGGCTTTATGATAAAGCTGACCACACCGATGCTGAACACGGATTTCAGGGAAAGGCTTGCCGGAGTGATCAAGAGCAACAAAGGCACAGTCCCGCTTTCGATGCTCCTGTATGACCCTCAGACCAAATACAGGATAGAATTCATGTCCAGAAAATTCAAGGTGGCAGTCAGCGATCCGTTCATCAATGAACTGAAGGATCTGAATATCGAATACTCCTCGATAACCAAATGACCCGCTCAGAACATGAGCACAGCCTTGACCGGGTAATGGTCAGAAATGAATTTCAATCCGTCATACGGCTTGGTCACAGTCTGGAATTCCATGCAGGAACGGAATCCGGAGTAGAAGATATGGTCTATGACATCGGAGGCCTTCCCCCAGCCGTTGTATGTGGCATGCGAATCCGTATCTGCAGCTATTTTCCTGGCGTTCTTCATGGATTGGCAGATTATCGAGACGGCAGGATCCGATATCCCGGAGTTGAAATCCCCGACGAGGACTACGGGAAGATTGTCCTTGTTCAATTCCGCTATTTCAGACAGGATCAGCTCTGAGCTTTCCTTGCGGGCCACCTGGCCTTCATTATCGAAATGCGTGGCCACAAACATGAATTTCTTTCCGGATTCCTTGCTTTTCATGATTGCCCATGTAGTGCTTCTCCTGAAGGCGGCGTCCCAGCCGAGCGACGGTTTGTCCGGGGTCTCCGAGAGCCAGAAAGTCCCCCATTTCAGGAGGGAGACGGTTTTCTTGTTGTAGAAAATGGCGACATGCTCGCCTTTGTTCCTGCCGTCGTCGCGGCCTACTCCGACATACTTGTAGTCAAGGCAGTTCTCGGAAATGAAAAGCAGCTGGTACGACATGGCTTCCTGCACACCGAATACATCCGGCTTCTGGTCTTCAATCATAAGGGCAGTGGCAGGAAAACGGAAACGCCAGGAATTGGTGCCGTCATCAGCGTCCCCGACCCGGATATTGTAGGACATCACTGTCAGTTCGGAAAGCCGGGACGGCTTGGCGACACAGGCGAGCGCAGGGAAAAGTATCATCATCAATAATGCAAGTCTGAACTTCATATCGCAGAATTTAAGGATCACATCTTTCAAATTTACACAATATTCTCCAATCTTCCTGTACGAACGGTCATGGAGAATTTCAGAATCCGGAAGGAGCATCCTGGCCCACGGCCGACATGAAAGTCGAAGCCGGGAGCATGTCTCCGTTCACAAGATTCGCCTCCGTATATGGCTGCCATGCATACCTTATGTATTCGGGGTCATCCACCTTTTCGGAATAAACGATGACCTTGTCCCCCTTTATCTCAGCCACGGCCGGGAAAAACACCGAATCCTCGCCTGCCACTTCAAAGCAGGACAATGCCTTTCCGTCGCTCGTCCCGAGCCCTTCGCCATATTCGAATTCCACAATGACGCTTCTGCCGGCCCTGACGGCTTTCCTGAACAACGGGCCTGACGGTACCACACCTGAAACTCCCTTGTCATGGAGAGCCCAGCGTGCAAGCCTCTCCCCGACCTCGCGTTTCTGCGCCGGATGGACATCAGAGACATTGCCCTTGTCCGACGAGACGGCCATGCCTGTATGAGGAATCACCTCCATCAGTCTGCGCTGGCTGTCCCTGAACTCAGGCCATCCTTCCCTGTCGATACTCGAAAGCTGTACAAAATAGAACGGCAGCTCTTCTTCATTCCAGTAATCCCGCCAGTCCCGGACCAGGACCGGGAAAATCTTTTCATGGAGGGCCATGTCATGCACATTCGACTCTCCCTGATACCAGATCACGCCCGATACCGGGAAATGGCCGAGAGGCCTGATTCCGGCCTCAAAAAGATACCCCGGCTGAAAAGGATGCCTTTTCAGAGCGGATGGGCACTTGCTCATATTCCATGCAGCCCTGGTCCGCGTCCATTCCATGACCAGGCTGTTGTTGTACCAGTCTTCCAAAAGTTCCGGAGCACATTCCCTTACGGCATCCGTCTCCATCCAGGACTCAGCCGTAGTACCTCCGACGGCATTGATTATCAGTCCGACCGGCACATCGAGACTGTCTCTGAGCATCCGTCCGAAATAATATGCCACGGCAGAAACTTCAGGTGACACCTCCGGAGAGGACGGTATCCATGAAGTTTCAGGGAAATACTCAAAGGCATTGACCTTTCTGGTATCTGGTTCAGACCACTGGAGGTCGTATGTAGGCAGTTTGCTCTTCATGTTGAAGAACCGCAGATCAGGGTCCGCTGACGATGCGGCCGCGTCTTTCCCGCCACGGCTGAATTTCAGGACGAACGCCATGTTCGACTGTCCGGAACACACCCAGACTTCGCCCGCAGCCACATCCTCATAGACCAGCTTCCCGCCTGCGGATGAGACTTTCATGACATAGCCTGTCCCGGGCTTGAGCGGTGCGAGTGTCAATGTCCAGTTGCCGTAGCCGTCTGCTGTCGTCTTTACCGACTGGCCGGCTATTCTGACCCGCACTTCAGCATCCGGTGCAGTCTTGCCGCTGATTTCAAGAGGCTTGCCTGAAGGAAGCACCATCCCGTCGGAATAAGCAATGCCCAGACGCAGCATGTCCTTGTTCCTCTCCTTCTCCGTGTATCTGTTTTCCAGCTCGGCATAGACGCCCTTATGATCCGTCGGCCAGATACCGGAAGGCTCCATGAACACGTCAGCGGAAGTCTCTTCCGTTCTTTTGCATTTCACGATTGATGAAGATGGGCCATAGACAGCGGCTTTGGAGGCGACAAGCCTGTCACTCAGGAGATATATGAAGTCTATTCTTTCTCGTTCATCGGCCTCGGGAGCCCAAGTCAGCCGCTCAGGAGCAATGTCAGCGTTGTCAGAAGGATAAGTGAAACCGGGATTTGCGACCGGATCCGGCCATATCTCCCTGTATACATCCACGAATCCGGCTTCCAGCAGGATGTCGGAGCAAGGCCAGCGTACCACGGCACCGTTATGGCCGAACATGGATGCGGTCTGTTTTGTCCAGTCGAGATGGGAAGGTTCGTTGAAATCTCCGGCCACAATGACCGAATAACCGTCCGCCGCATCTTTCAATGCCGCCTCCACAACCGCCTCCATCTCCCGGATACGCGAAGAACGGGCATTTTCCGCAAGAATACTGTCAGCGTCCGTAACAGGATTTTCGAGACGTTTATAGCCCGCCCCGTCATATCCTCTCGGCAGATAGCAGGCGTAATGCCTGTAATCGAGATGGATAGGGAAAGCCGATATCTTCTGTCCGTTTATCTCTGTCAGGAAACGGGAATGTCCGTCGGCGGCTTTCTCCACCGGGGCTTTGGACAGCAGGGCGGCATCGGAACCGCTGGCTTCGACAAAATATCGCACTCCTTTTTCTGCAAGAGACGAGACGATGTCCGGAACCACGTCCTTCCGTCCGGGATTCCTCGTTTCAGCAAGAAACACCAGATCGGCATCCGAGCGGACAATCTCATCCGCTATGGCACCCGCTCCTCCAGGCACTACCGTTCCTCCCTGCCATATGTTCAGCTGCAGAATCCTTACCGGATCTTCGGATGCTGCGGACATCATAAACACTCCTGCAAACAGGAGACTTGCAAATAAAAGAATCCTTTTCATGTCGGCTGATTTCATAAAAACAGACCAAATATATCATTTTTCTTGAAATTTCACCGTTTTTCATATGCCGCTTGACAGGGAATATGAGATTAAATCACGGAAATCATTATATTTGACAGACACAGCCACATGAAAAACTGATGTTAAACCATATCATTGTCATTATTGAAATTATCATGAAGAACTCCAGAATCCGGCTGTCATGGATAGCCATTGCACTCGCCGTTTCCGCCTGCTGCGGTACAGGAAACACACCGGCGGCAATCAGCAGCGATGACAGGATCGAGAAGAAAATCGATTCCATATTGTCAGACATGACCCTTGAAGAGAAAATCGGACAGATGACCCAGATAACCATAGGGGTCATCACGGACAGTACAGGCTTTGCCCTCAGTGAGGAGATGCTCGACACTGTCATCGGCAAATACAAGGTCGGTTCCATCCTCAATGCTGTCGGCAATGTGTCGCAGCCTCGGGAAGTCTATGCCGATGTCATCAGAAGGATACAGGAGAAATCGCTCGAGTCGACAGGAATACCATGTATCTACGGACTCGACCAGATCCATGGGGCAAGCTATGTTGCCGGCGCGACCTTCTTTCCGCAGGGAATAAACATGGCAGCCTCTTTCAACAGGGAGCTCAGCCGCCGCGGCGGTGAAGTGACGGCCTACGAAAGCCGTGCGGCACTCGTGCCGTGGACATTCTCCCCTACCATGGATCTCGGCAGGGACACCCGCTGGTCAAGGCTGTGGGAAAGCTACGGAGAGGATCCGTACCTGAGCTCCGAGATGGCGACAGCGGCAGTGGAAGGTATGCAGGGCGACGATCCAGGACATATCGACAAATACCATATCGCCACGTGTATCAAGCATTACCTCGGATATGGAGTACCTGTATCCGGACAGGACCGCACTCCTGCCATAATAGCTGAAAATGATCTCAGGGAAAAATTCTTCGCTCCGTTCAAGGAATGCATCCAGGCCGGGGCACTGTCTCTGATGGTCAATTCGGCATCGATAAACGGAGTGCCTTGCCACTGCAACAAGGAACTCCTGACAGGATGGGTGAAGGAAGACCTGAACTGGGACGGAATGATAGTCACTGACTGGAATGACATAAACAATCTGTACTACAGGGAACGTGTGGCTTCAAGCAAGAAAGATGCTGTAAGACTGGCGATCAACGCCGGGATAGACATGGCCATGGTACCTTCAGAGCTTCAGTTCTGCAGGGATCTGAAGGAGCTGGTGGAGGAAGGGGCTGTCCCGATGTCCAGGATAGATGATGCCGTAAGACGGGTATTGAGACTCAAATTCAGGATAGGACTGTTCGAGGAGCCGGTCTGGGATATTTCCGCATATGACAAGTTCTGCTCCGGGGAATTCGCGGCAGATGCCCTTCAGGCAGCCGTGGAATCGATGGTACTGCTGAAGAACAGCAATGACATACTTCCTCTGGAAAAAGGAACGAAGATTCTCCTGACCGGCCCTAACGCAGATGCGATGAGATGCCTCAACGGAGGCTGGTCATACAGCTGGCAGGGAGACAGGGCAGACGAGTTCGCCGCCTCTTACAATACCATAAAGGAAGCCCTGTACCACAAGTTCGGACGCAGCAACGTCATCTATGAACCGGGAGTACAGTATGCTCCCGCCCATAATGACAACTGGCAGGAAGAAACCGTTCCCGGGATAGGGAAAGCCGTAAGGGCGGCAGCCGGAGCCGATGTCATAATCGCCTGTGTAGGCGAGAACAGCTATTGCGAGACTCCGGGGAACATGAAGGATCTGAATCTGTCCGAAAACCAGAAGAATCTTGTAAAGGCACTTGCCAGGACAGGCAAGCCTCTCATCCTCGTGCTCAACGGCGGCCGTCCGCGCATAATAAACGACATCGAACCTTTATCCGATGCTGTCGTGGACATCATGCTTCCGGGGAACCATGGAGGAGACGCTCTTGCCGAGCTGCTTGCCGGGGACAGCAATTTCAGCGGAAAGCTTCCGTTCACATATCCGAAACATGTCCACGCCATGTCCACATACGACCACAAGCCGTCAGAGAAGGTAGGCACGATGGCAGGAGAATACAACTACAGCGCAGACGTCCATGTCCAGTGGACATTCGGTTACGGTCTGAGCTATACTACCTTCGAATATTCAGACCTGAAGGTGGACAAGACTTCATTCGGGCCTGACGATATCCTGAATTTCGAAGTTACGGTAAAGAATACCGGAGACAGGGCAGGCAAGGAAAGCGTGCTTCTCTATTCCGAGGATCTTGTTGCAAGCATCATCCCTGACGTAAGGCGGCTTCGTGCATTCGAGAAGATCGAACTTGAACCGGGAGTGTCCGCAACTGTGGAATTCGCCATCCCTGCATCCGATCTGGCATTTGTCGGAGCTGACGGGAAATGGAGACTCGAAAGCGGTGATTTCAAGATATACTGCGGCTCTGAAAACCTCAGTATCAGGTGCACAGAAGACAAGATATGGAAAAGTCCAAATATACTGTAATGCTCATGAAAATCCTCAACAAGATAATAACAGCCGTCTGTCTGATGGCGGCATCTGTACCGGTCCTCTCGGGGAAGGACTATATCGTCAATGCCGGGAGCATTTCCCTGGCGGTAGCGGCACCGGAAGGGGGAAAACTCGACTTCCTGTATTTCGGACCATCGGTAGATGCTGACGGGCTGATCCAGCTCAGACAGGCCGGAGCCGTCATCGGGAAGGAAGCCTATCCGGAATTCGGAGTGAATATCACTTCCGCAATAAAAGCGCTGCAGGTGTGCCACCATGACGGAAACATGACGACTGACCTGACGGTAGACACTGTAACGGAAAGCGAAACCGACACATACAGCCTGCTCCGGATTAGGCTCAAGGACAAATTCTACAAGTTCTACGTGGATGTATTCTACAAAGGATGGAAAAACTCCGATGTCATAGAGACCTGGACTGTGCTGGAAAACCGCGAAAAGAAGGCTGTGACCGTAAACAGGTTCGACTCCGGATGCATTTATCTGCGAAGCGGGGATGTCTGGGTATCGCATTTCAGCGGGAACTGGGCCGCCGAAACCAGTCTTACGGAAGAACCTCTTGAACCCGGAATTCTCGTCGTAAAAAACATGGAAGGCGCCAGAAATGCCCAGCATTCCCATGCGGAAATGATGTTTTCACTGGACGGGAAACCGGAAGAAAACCATGGCAGGACTATCGGCGCCGCATTGTGCTGGAGCGGGAACTATGAACTGAGAGTGGATACGTCCGGCGAGCGGGACCATGTCTTCATGGCCGGCATCTGCCCTGACGCATCGCAGTATGTCATCGACCCCGGCAAGACCTTCGAGACGCCTGCCCTTGCCATTTCATACAGCGGAGAAGGGCTCGGAGGCGTAAGCCGCAACTTCCACAGATGGGCCAGAAACGGGAAAATACATAATGGATGGGCAGTCAGGGACATCCTGCTGAACAGCTGGGAAGGAGTCTACTTCAATGTCAACGAACAGGGAATGGAGCAGATGATGTCTGACATAGCATCCATGGGAGGCGAACTTTTCGTGATGGATGACGGCTGGTTCGGGGAAAAATACCCGAGGAACAACGACACATCTTCTCTCGGAGACTGGAAAGCAGACCCTGTAAAGCTGCCAGGAGGCCTGAAACCCCTCGAAGATGCCGCCCGGAAATACGGCATCAAGTTCGGCATATGGGTGGAGCCGGAAAGCACGAACAGCGTCAGCGAACTGTTCGAGGAACATCCTGACTGGGCTCTCCAGGCCAGGAACAGAGACCTCGTATACGGACGCGGAGGCACCCAGCTGCTGCTTGACCTCTGCAATCCTGAAGTCCAGGACTACGCCTTCGAAGTCATGGATACCCTTCTCACAAGATATCCCGGGATATCATATATAAAGTGGGATGCAAATGCGTCCCTTCTGAATTACGGCTCGGCATGGCTTCCGGATGACAGGCAGTCCCATATCTACATCGACTATCACAGAGGACTGGAAAAGCTTGCCAAACGTATCCGTGAAGCACATCCTGACGTTGTGATGCAGGCTTGCGGAGGCGGAGGCGGACGCGTGAATTACGGGATCATGCCTGAATTCGATGAATTCTGGGTAAGCGACAATACGGATGCACTCCAGCGTCTGTTCATCCAGTGGGGCACTTCGTATTTCTATCCGTCGAATGCCATGGCCCAGCATGTCAGTGCCGACAGGAACCATCAGACAGGCAGGGTGCTGCCGCTGAAATTCAGGTTCGATGTAGCCATGACTGGACGGCTCGGCATGGAAATCCAGCCAATGGACATGAGCGACAAGGACAAGCAATTCGCGGCCAAGGCCATAGCCCAGTACAAGGAGATCCGGCCTCTCGTGCAGACAGGAAATCTTTACCGGCTGATTTCACCATACGACGGCAAAGGAGTGGTGTCCCTGTCTTATGTCGATGACAGCAAGGACAATGCAATACTGTTCGCCTACAAGATCAGTCACTACGTATACCAGCCGATACCGAGGTTCAGGCTGGCAGGTCTCGATCCCGGGAAGACATACAGGTTCCATGAACTTACTCTTCCCGACGGTACGGAACCTTGCAGTCTCGAAGGAAAGACCGTTTCCGGCAGGATACTCATGGATACCGGAGTGGAAATCCCTCTCGAAACGGAATACGCAAGCAGGGTTTTCGTACTGTCGGAAGTGAAAGAAACCTTGTAAAATCTCAAAACAGTTTCTACTTTTGCGTCAAGTAAATAATACGGGTTGGATATTCATTTCCAGGATATGGCAGAAGAGACTTTTTCACAGATCGGCAAGACAGAGGCAATAAGGCGGCTGTTCGAAGGCAGCGGATTCCCGCAGAAAGACAGCTGCATCATCCAGGCAGGGAAAGACACCGGAAGCATCATCAGCTCATCGGTGATGATGACCGAAGGCATAGATTTCGACCTTACCTATTTTCCCCTGAAACATCTCGGTTACAAATCGGTGATAGAGGCTACGGGTGAGATTTACGCATCGATGGGACATCCGGCAGGACTGAATGTCAGACTCGGAATATCCTCCAAGATAGATTTCGTGAAGATACGGGAACTGTGGGAAGGCATTGCAGCCGCTGCAAAGACCCATGGCTACAAGGATCTGTCATTAGACCTTCTGCCTTCTGTCAACGGTCTGAACATAAGCATATCCGCTATCGGAGAACGGCTTCGGCTTACGGAAAGGCGCCGTATGCCGGCAAAAAGCATGGATCTTGTCTGCATATCCGGGAATCTTGGCGCAGCCTTCATGGGGATGCAGATCCTCGAAAGGGAAAAAAAGAAATTCATGAAACGCAAGACGGACAGGTCGCAGCCCGACCTGTCCGATCATAAGCTCATCATAAGCGAATACCTCAAGCCGGAACTGAATCCTTCATACGTGACACAGCTGGAAGATGCGGAAATAATCCCGTCCTTCGGTTATTTCCTGAACCGCGGCCTGTCTGATGCAGTGAAAAGGCTTGAACGCGACAGCGGATTCGGTGTCAAGATATACGTGGACCGGCTGCCTTTTGCAAACGGGACTTTTGACCTTGGCAAGGAATTCGACATAGACCCTATCTCGGCAGCATTCAACGGTGGAGATGACTGCCGTCTTCTCTTCACTGTCCCCATAGGGAAACACGACAGGTTCCGTCATGATTTCCAGACTTTCGACATCATCGGGCATCTCGCCAGGCCGGAAGTCGGGGCCGCCCTCGTCACCCCTGAAGGTGTCGAGCTTCCAATTACCGCCCAGGGCTGGAAATAACACAGGGGACTTTTCCGGCACGGAGCGGTTCACCCTAATCACTTTTCGGTATATGAGTGCCGATTTTACCAATATTTGACGATTGACAGGCGCAATCGCCCGTCATACCTTTGCACCGTCAATTAAAACAGGTAAGAAACAAGACACTCATAGACCATGAAACTTATCAGAACTGTATTACTGTCAGCGGCAGCCTTCGTATCAATGGCCGCCTGCAACAAAGAGGAGTCAGGGGAAACAGACCCTGGCAGCATTTCAGGCACTTATCACGGATATTCAAGCGCCTCCTGCGCCATGTTCCAGAATATGATTGCGACAGACCAGAGCCTTACGGTAACGGAAGGGAGCGAAGGGACAGTGTCGGTATCGTTCATATCGGATTCTTGGGGAGAATTCTCTTTCCCGTCATGTACTGCAGGCCAGGAAAACTCCGTATACCGCGTTTCAGGCTCCGGGTCTACCGAAATGGGGATGGGAGGCAATATCAGTGAATATGAAGCATCTCTTGAAGCCTGGATTTCGGAAGGCAGGGACTCTTTCGAATTCACGTTCAGCATTCCTGCCGTCATGGGAGGGCTTACAATCAGATTCCTGAGCGGAGAAGCCCCTGAAACGGATGCAGGGAATGAATAGGAATCCATTCATCATGGCAGTCGTTGCCGCCGGGACAGCCATGCTGCTCCTGTCTTGCGAAGGAGGAATCCTCGGAGGCCTTTATGATGAACCGGAACCGGTCTCCGAATACGGTTTCATCCGGAAAGAGACCAGTACAGGACACGGGGAAATCTACATCAATACATCGGGATACACATACTGGGTCTATCTCGATTTCCTGAATGCGGAGGCCGACTCAGTAAATATCATCTCACATGATGAGGAACCGGACTCCTGGGACATTGCTGTCCACAGATACGACACCAAGACCAACGGAGGAGCAGTCGCAATGACTTCCTTTGCCGACATAGACTATTTCGCCGAATCCGGACATGTTCCTGAAGACAATGAATTCATTGAAGATATCATGACCGAAGATGTCATAGCTGTCGACATGAGCGGGATGATGGACGGGAACATAATCTACGTCAGTGATTTCTACAACCCGGAACTGTCGGAATGGCTGGACGTCGACACCAGTGTCATGCCTCCGATATATACAAGGTCCGACCATGTCTTCATCCTCAGGCTTTCCGACGGGAGACACGTCGCCCTGAAACTGGAAAACCACATGGACAATCATGGAGTGAAAGGCTACATGACGATCCTCTACAGGACACTTGAAACACCTGACAACGGAAAATGAATATTTCAGGACATATTGCAGCGGTATTTGCAATGGCAGCGTTTTCAACCGCCGCCGCAGCCCAGTACAGGGTAGAAGGCCGGATCACGGACAAAGCCGGACAACCTCTGGCCGGAGCAGCGGTCATTGTGCGCGGACTGGAAGGATGCGGAACCATTGCCGATACTGAAGGAATGTATTCCATCGGTATCCCTGACAATGAAGGGCATTCCATCACGGTGTCCTTTATCGGGTTCCTGACCCAGTCGAGACTTGTCAAACCGGGAAATGCATCCGGAATCGACTTCAGCCTTCAGGAGAACACCGCGGCACTCGAGCAGGTGGTAGTGACAGGAACCCGCACTCCGAAGACTCTGATGGACGTCCCGATTGTCACTAAAGTGATTTCAGCCCATGACATAGCCAGAAGTGACGCTTCCGACATACAGGACCTGCTGATAACGGAATTGCCCGGAATAGAATTCTCCTGGTCGATGGACCAGCAGGTCAATGTCAATCTCCAGGGTTTCGGGGGAAGTTCGGTGCTGTTCCTGATCGACGGGGAAAGGATTGCAGGCGAAACGCTTGACAACATAGACTACAGCCGCCTCAACCTCGACAATGTCGAACGTATCGAAATAGTGAAAGGCGGAGCATCTTCCCTGTATGGCTCCAATGCCGTGGGAGGGGTCATTAATCTTATCACGAAAGAACAGACAGAACCGTGGACAGTGGATCTTTCGACCCGCTTCGGCGCCCATAACGAACAGCGCCATGACATTAATGCCGGATTCGCACAAGGTAAAATCAGCAATGTCATCAATGTGCAGATGACCGGTATCGATTCATACGATGTCGGAGGTACCGGGGATTTCAGCACTGTCTACGGGAACAGGACCCTTACCGTCAAGGACAGGATTGTCTACACCCCTACCGGAAGACTGAAAATAACCGGAAGGGCCGGATGGTATCAGAGAGAACGCGACGCCGATGCCATAGTCAAGGACAGGTACAGGGATATCAACGGCGGGATAAAGGGCTCGTACACCATAAGCGACTGCGGGAACATGGAGCTTGCCTATTCGTACGATGAATACAACAAAAGCGACTTCATGAGCAATACCGGAGCCGATATCCTGAACTACAGCAATGTACAGCACAGCGTCAGGACGGTATTCAACTATACTTTCGGAAAGACAGGGACATTGACCGCAGGAGGAGACTTCATGAATGACTATCTGCTTTCCTATCAGTTCAAGGACGGAGGCAGCCATAGCCAGTTTACCGCAGACGGATTTGCACAGTTCGACTGGAATGTCACTGAAGAATTCAATGTCATCGGGGCTTTGAGATACGACTTTTTCTCGGAAAAAAGGACAGGCAGCATATCACCGAAACTCGGTCTCATGTACAGGATAGACAGCGGCAAGGCCGGACACTTCGCATTCCGCGGTTCTTATTCCAAAGGGTTCAGAGCCCCTACCCTCAAGGAGATGTACATGTCCTTCGACATGGCAAGCATCTTCATGATATACGGAAATCCGGACCTGCTGTCGGAAGCCAGCCACAACCTCACGTTGTCTGCGGAATATTTCAAGCGGTATTTCAATGTCACTGTCTCGGGCTACTACAGCATGGTCAGAAACGGAATCACCACAATATGGAACGACAGCCTGAACAGCATGCGCTATGCAAATGACTCCCCCTCGAATATCGCAAGCGCGGATGTCACATTCTCGATGCGGCTGCCATGCGGAATAGGGACAAAACTGGCATACACCTTCTCCCATGAATACAAGCCCGACGGCTCTCCGTCAATGTCCTCGGTAAGGCCTCATTCTCTGACGGCAAGAATCGAATACGCCAGGGAATGGAAGAATTACGGATTCAACGTGTCTCTCAGCGGCCGTTATCTTTCAGGTTTCACGACACACGTCTACTCCGATTCAAGCTATGAAACGCTTGAAAGGCAGAAATATCCCGGATATACGATGTGGAAACTGCTGCTCGGCCAGGACATCTGGAAAGGAATAAGACTCAACTTGACCATAGACAATCTGTTCAACTATATCCCCGACTATTACTACAACAATTCGCCTGCAACCACCGGGACAGCTTTCGCTGCAGGCCTTGCACTGTCTGTCGAGGATATATTCAGGACAATACGAAAATAAATCTCAACAGACCATGAGCAGGAAAAGACTTATAATCACACTGTCGGCAGCAGCCGTCATCGTCGCTGCCGTCTCCCTGGTATGGACCAGATGGTTCTCCCCTACCAGGATAGCTTTCGTAAACTATCAGGTAACCGAACTTGGACAGATAGCCAAGGCAAACGGCAATCCATTCGTCAAAATCCGGGAACTGCCTGTGTCAAGGATAGATGAAGCCGGAAGATACGATATGGTCTTCGTGAACGGCATGGGCATAAGAATCACTGAGGAACAGAGGGCGAGCCTGGAAAAGGCGGCCGGGAAAGGGCTTCCTGTGTTAGTGACTGCAGCCACCAATCCGGCAAATGACATTGTCTCCACCGATTCTTTGTCTACCGTCTGTCTGAAGCAGTATCTTGCAGCGGCCGGAAGGGCAAACTACCGGAATATGCTCAGCTATGTCCGGAAGCATATAGACGGGAAGATATTTAAAGCCCCCGCCCCGGAACAGGCTGTCGAAAGGGAATATCATCTGCTTTATCATAGTGACCCGGAGAATCCGGACAACGAAGACCGTGGTTTCGATTCAGTATCCGAATACGAACGATTCCTGAAGGAACACGGACTGTACAGGGCGGATGCCCCTGCCATCATCCTCACAGGACAGATGGGAGAGCCGTCGGAACTCGTCAGAAGCCTTGAAGCTGACGGGAAGACAGTATACCCGGTAAGATATGCCAAGACCTTCTTCATGGAAGGCCACGCAGACAGCATAGATGCTTCAGCCGTCATAAACATGGCCCATGGAAGGATGGGAGACTACATGGTGGAATATCTTGACAAACGGAACATCCCTCTTTTCGCTCCGCTGAACATAAACAGGATAGTGGAAGACTGGGAAAACGACCCGATGGGAATGAGCGGAGGCTTCATGTCGCAAAGCATAGTGACACCTGAAATCGACGGAGCGGTAAGGCCATATGTCCTTTTCGGGAACTATGTGGACAAAAAGGACGGACTGCAGTATCTGAAGGCCATTCCGGAAAGGCTCGGCCATTTCGTCAGGACCGTGGACAACTATATCAGCCTGAAAGAAAAGCCTGAAAAGGAAAAGAAAATCGCCATTTACTATTTAAAGGGACCTGGACAGAGCGCATTGACGGCCGGAGGCATGGATGTAGTCCCTTCCCTGTACAATCTGCTGGTCCGTCTCCGGGATGAAGGATATGACGTGTCCGGGCTGCCGGGTTCAGCGGAAGAGTTGGGCAGAATGATACAGCAGTACGGACCGGTCTTCGGATCATACGCGGAAGAAGCCATGGAGAGGTTCATCAGAGACGGGAATCCTGAACTTGTCAGTGCCGGTGAATATGAAAGTTGGGCCATGGATGCCCTCGGAGAGGACATGTACAGAGAAACAACGGCTGCAAACGGGGAATTCCCGGGGCCATATATGGCAACTTCCGACGGAAGACTTGCTCTTGCAAGGCTGCGGTTCGGCAACATAGTCCTGCTGCCGCAGCTCCCGGCCGGCTCCGGGGACAACGATTTCGAGATGGTCCACGGGACGGATGCGGCACCGCCTCATTCATACATAGCGTCCTACCTCTGGGTACAATACGGATTCAAGGCCGACGCCCTGATCCATTTCGGAACACACGGAAGCCTGGAATTCACCCCGTCCAAACAGGTAGCCCTGAGCAGAAGGGACTGGAGCGACAGATTGGTAGGAGACCTCCCGCATTTCTATGTGTATACCATATCGAACGTGGGAGAAGCCATGATGGCCAAGAGGCGTGCATATGCAGGCATTGTCTCATATCTGACTCCTCCTTTCATTGAAAGCGGGGTAAGGGACGAGTATGCGGAACTGACCGGAAGAATCAGGAAATACAATGACCTGCTCGGCTCTGAGTCCGTCGATGGTGATGCCCTCGACAAAGCCTCCCGTTCTGTAAAGGAATCTGTGCTTTCGCTCGGAATAAACAGGGAACTCGGTCTTGACACCATCCCAGACACCTGTTATTCCGAAGAAGAGATAGCCAGAGTGGAATCCTTTGCCGAAGAACTGGTAAACGAAAAGATCAGCGGCCCGCTGTACGTGCTCGGCGAACCATACGGTGACAAGTATATCAGAAGCACGGTAACGGCCATGTGCACCGATCCCGTGGCATACGGGCTTTACGCCGTGGACAAGGCCAAAGGAAGGGCGGACGTCGGTATCGAAAAGCACAAATCGCAATTTACGGCAAAATACATCGTGCCGGCCAAACGGATAGTCAGCACTATCCTGGATCGGAATATTGTTCCTGATGACGGATACATCTGCCGGATAGCCGGCATAACCGCCAAGGAACTCGCCATGGCACGTGAGATGTCGGCAGCCTCAAACAGAACGACGGACATGATATCTGCCACGACTGCAGCCGGTGCCATAAGCGAAGTCGAAAGAACCTTACAAAACGTCATGTCTTACCGTGAGACATTGGAGCATAGCCCTGAAAACGAACTTGAAAGCATAATCAACGGTCTTGACGGAGGTTATATCGTCCCCTCCCCGGGCGGTGATCCCGTCGCCAATCCGAACACCCTCCCGACAGGCCGTAACCTTTTTGCCATCAATGCCGAAGCTACCCCGAGCAAAGAAGCATGGGAAAAAGGCAGGAAACTGGCAGACAAGACCATAGACCTCTACAGGCAGAGACATAACGACAGTATTCCGCGTAAAGTGAGCTATACCCTCTGGAGCAGCGAATTCATCGAGACGGAAGGAGCCACGATAGCACAAATTCTCCATATGCTCGGGACTGAGCCTGTGTGGGATGCATTCGGCAGGGTCACGGATCTGAGACTTGTCCCGTCCGAAGAGCTTGGACGGCCGCGCATCGATGTGGTGGTGCAGACAAGCGGGCAGCTGCGCGACATAGCCGCCTCGAGACTCTTCCTCATAAGCAGGGCTGTGGAAATGGCTGCGGCCTCGACTGATGACATTTACGGCAACATGGTGGCTTCCAATGCCGTGGAGACGGAACGGAAACTCATTGACAAAGGGCTCACCCCGAAGGATGCAAGGGAAATATCCATGTACAGGGTATTCGGCGGTGTCGGCGGTAATTACGGCACCGGCATCCAGAGCATGGTCCAGTCAGGCGACAGCTGGGATGATGACAGCCAGATCGCCGAGGCGTATATCCGCAACATGGGGGCATACTACGGCAGTGAAGACAAATGGGAAGAGGTCAGGCAATTCGCGTTCGAAGCCGCTCTTGACAGGACGGACGCAGTGATACAGCCTCGCCAGAGCAACACATGGGGAGCTTTAAGCCTTGACCATGTGTATGAATTCATGGGCGGAATGAATCTGGCCGTGAGAAATGTCACCGGAAAGGATCCGGACGCCTATCTGAGCGACTACAGGAACCGGAACAACGTCCGGATGCAGGAATTAAAGGAAGCAATAGGGGTAGAGAGCCGGACCACGCTGTTCAATCCCGTCTACATCAGGGAGAAAATGAAAGGCGGTGCAGCAGATGCTTCCGTCATGGCGGAAATGGTGAAGAATACATATGGATGGGATGTCATGAAACCCGAAGCGATAGATGACGGAATGTGGGACAGGATCTATGACGTCTACATCAAGGATTCCTACGGGCTCGGAGTGGACGTGTTCTTTAAGGAAGAGAATCCTGCCGCCCTGCAGGAAATGACTGCGATAATGATGGAAAGTGCCCGCAAAGGCCTCTGGAAAGCTTCCGAGGCGCAGCTTGCGGTTATATCTTCCCTGCATTCGGAATTAGAGACAAGACAGGCAGGTGAATCCGCTGCTGCCGGGAACGGGAATGGTGTGGTGATGAAGAAAGAGCAGTTATCTTCGGTTTCATCCGGAAAGAACATCATCAACGGCACCATAACAGGAGCAGTCGCCGTCGCCATGGTCGTATTCCTGATCATTTTCGTGAGGAAAAGGCGCAGGAATACGGAAAAAAGGAATTGACCATGGAGATACTTGTAACTGTACTGATGATACTCGTCGCCTTGAGTTTCATTCTCAAGCAAAGCTTCGGCAAAACCTGGACAATCATCGCCATATCGGCAACGGCGGCAGTATTCACGGGACTATCGTGGCCGTTGGCCATAGAACAGTCGAAAAGCCAGATATCGACATGGCTTGCGGATCCTGCGCTCATGCTTGATACGGCCGTGGTTCTGAGCGTGGAAATAATAATACAGATTTCATTCTGCATCATGGCAGTAAACCTGTCTGCAGAAGGACAGATGCCCAAGTGGAAAATCGTTCTCTACAGGATTCTGAGATGGTTTCCCGGTGTTCTGATCTTTCCCGTGCTCTTCAGCGCCCTTGTCTATGCCATATTCTCGTTCCCGGGTGTGGATTTCCGGCTGACAGCATGGATCATGGCGGCAGCAACAGTCTTTCTGATCCCATGCGGAGCGTGGCTTTTCAGGAAAGCGGTACCGGAAAAAGACCTGAGGCTCGAACTGCTGTTCATACTGAATATCCTGACGGCCCTTTTCGGCATTGTCGGGACAGTGAACGGACAGACAGCAGTCGAAGGTTTTTCAGAGGTAGACTGGAGCGCATCCGCCGGCATTGCCCTTATTACACTGGCCGGTGCGGCATGTGGCCTGGCATGGTATGCCGTCAGGCTCAAAAAGAAAAACGGAAACAATTAAATATTTATCGAAATGAATTTCATATCAGACATTCTGTTCTGGATTTCCACCGGGCTGCTTGTGCCTGTGGTGGTACTCCTTATCCTGCTTTTCATCCGCTCTCTCCTGCTCGCAGGCAGTTTTTTCGGACAATATCTGGACATACGCAAAAACGGAAGGGCTCTCAGGGAAAAAATCGAAGGCCTGACTTCCGAAACGGCCTGCTGCCTGGAAGATATGCTTCCGAAGAACAGCAATTCCCTCAACATCCGTTATCTTCGTGACCTGCTTGCCCACAGGGACAATCCGGCACAGATGAGACGGATTCTCGCGGATTACGAGATTGCCGCCGACAAGGATCTCTCCACCTCAAGGACATTGACCAAGCTTGGTCCCATGCTCGGACTGATGGGGACACTTATTCCTATGGGACCTGCACTGGTAGGTCTGTCCACCGGTGACATATCATCGATGGCTTACAACATGCAGGTAGCCTTTGCCACCACTGTGGTCGGCCTGTTTGCAAGCGCCGTAGGTTTCCTGACCCAGCAGACCAAGAACCGCTGGTATATGCAGGATATGACCAATATGGAGTTCGTCGCAGAACTTCTCGGAGCCGGGGAGGGGAAATGACCATGAGAAGACGCAGACTGCTTGGAAAAGAAGAGGAGAACGACCCGATGAGCGTGGTCGGGAATCTCTTCGATGTAGCCATGGTATTTGCCGTAGCCCTCATGGTAGCCCTTGTGACCCGTTACGACATGACAGAGATGTTCAGCCAGGAGGACTTCACCATCGTAAAGAATCCGGGAAAGGAAAACATGGAGATAATCACCAAGGAAGGTCACGAGATAAACCGGTACACCCCTTCGGAGGACCAGGACCGGGATACAGGCAAACGGGGACGCAGAGTCGGCATCGCCTACGAGCTTGAAAACGGCGAAATCATCTACGTCCCCGAATGACAGGAGGACAATGTATCAGAAAGTAACGTTCAATGACAGTCCGACAGCAGGTGAAACTCCATGTCCGCCAGCGCCTGCGACACTGGCTATATATGGATTCAGCCTAATATCCAAGGATGACAATCCCCTGATATCCCGCATATACATATTCTTAATCTTCGCATGCTGGATACCGTCGATTATGGCCCAGATGTCAGTAGCCAGCATGCCTGCGACTCCGACCAGAACGAGGATGGTACCTCCCGTACTTAACTGGTAATATGTATTGGAATAGCTGTAATTACCGGAACTGTAATAGTCAGTAACCGGAGTATAGATTGATGATCCTATGATCATAACCAGCAACTTGCCGCAGCACATCCGAAAAACTTGAAACCGCGGCCCACATCACCATTGATCATCTGGCCCAGACCAGGGATAAGGAACGAGCAGACCCCTCCTACGACAGGACTATATCTGTCTTGCGGCATGCTGACGTAATCCGATGCCTTGTAATATTTCTTGTACTGGCGGTACTTCATTCCCGGATATATGCCGTCAGGAACCTGACGACCGTAATCTGCCACATAGGAATACTGATTCCGGTTTGACCTTGCCTGTACATCTGCATCAGCATTGGTCTTACGGGCTTCCTGCTTTGCCTTGTGCTTGGCAACAAGGTCGTCCCACATATTCTGGACCGAATTCTTCTCTGCAGTTGCCTCAACGGACTCCGGCTCGGAAGATTCTTCCGGCTCGGTACCTAACAACATCGCAGCCAATTCCTTGCATCCTTCTTCTATTTCCTTGGCTTCTGTCAATGTCTGTACATTGGCCGTTGCTTCCAGTCTGGCTGTCTCCACATTAAGAATCTTGGCGGTAATGAAGATATGGGTCGCATCCACTTTTGCTGCCTCGGCGACAAGAATATATGAAGCACCTGTCATTTCTCCGAGTTTCTTTATCTGTTCATCACTTACCATACCGGTTCTCTGGAAAGACTGTTCTCCGACTATGGATTCCAGGTCCACCCTGTCATAACCTTCATATCCGGGAGTGTTGGTAATGGCGTACGACAGACTGCTCCTCAACATCAATCTTATGCCATAGCTGATATGGCCTTCCCGGTCCACAGTTTCCAATATGGCCACCTTTTTGGTCGGCTCTTCCTGAGCGAATGACTGCGCCAAAGGAAACAGCAGCAGCGCAGCCAGAAAAAATACAAATTTCTTCATCGATTTAGAATATTATGGATTTACAATTATTTACTGATAATCAAAAGTATCCGTTCTGCAAGCTGCTTTCCCAGTCTGGCACATGCATCGCGTTCTGCTTCTTCATAATTCATGGTATGCACACCTTTCACGGAAAGCTGATCTTCCACAATCCTGTGCACTCCGGTCGTCTTTTCCATCGTCAAGGCTACATCGGCATACACAGTATAGATACTCATTCCACCCATTTCAGGACGGCCGTATTCCCTGGTCTTCAAAATCGCGGAAACCACCCAGTCGGCTTCGTCATGCCTGTCCGTGAAGCTGCAATCCTTATCAGCAAGAATTCCTTTCAATTCCTTTTCAAATCCGGATATGCCGGTTCCCGAAGTTTTGATTTCCATGCAGATGATGATACCTTGGCTGAGGCCGGCTTCTATTCCGGCTGCCGCCCCGGCATATCTGCCGATTGATTCCGAAAAATCAGACAACTCGTCTTTTCCAGCTCCGAAGAAGTTCAGCATGAACAGATCCGAAGACGCATCTTCCAATTCTGATTTCAGTTCGGCCAGTTCCTCCCTGGCCTTTGAAACAAGACCATCCGAGGCATAATTCCCGGCAACAGACAGTATCCTGTCCAGTTTACCGAAAGCCAGCACAATCTTGTTACGGTAAAACTCCTTGGCCTCAAGCTTTCTGATATAGGCAATCGCATAAGCTGTCCCGGTCTTTCTGTCATAGACTGTCTCGGTCTTCACCAGATTCAGCTCCACATCGGTAGAAAACACAGTCTGTGATAAATACAGCATGGATGTCCGGCCGTCTACAGATTGCCTTGCAAGTCTGGCTTTGTCTGAAATGTCTGTTCTGACCGTTCTGGCGATATTGGTCCTGGCAAGATCGGCAAGATAGTTACAGAATGTCGTTTCAGTCATGCTGCCGTCGTTCTGTCCGCTCTGGATATCATAAAGATAAGCATCCGTAGTATAGAATGCCCATGATTCAGGATAACCGGCAGCAGATTTCAGTTCAGTGACAGCGAACACAAGCGCCAGAAGCGGCAGGTACTTTCTCATGTGCTTCAATTGTTACCTCTGGCTGCTTCCATTATGGCTTTATTTACAGCCTTGAATTGTTCGACCTCGTCCGCGGAAAGACCTTGCGGCTCAAATTTCCCGGCAGTATCCAGCAAATCATAGAACTTGTCTCCTTGTATCGCCACTTTCGCCGTCACCGAATACATTCCGGTCGAAGGATTATACTCAATGACCGTATCACCGAACGGTTCACAAGCCTTGGATATGCTGGCACTGACTTGTTCCCAATGGGATGTCAAAGCCTGAAGCACTTTTCCGTTATTGGCTACATTACCTCTCTCGGCGTCATCCAGCACGGTATTGTTGAATACTCTGGAAATCGTCGCGTATGCTTCTCTCTGGGCAAGTTCGACAGCCATCTGCTTGTTATCGGCCATACCTTGACCTGCATACCATTTAAAAGGTTTTTTAATGATTTCCGTCCCGTCTTCACTCAGACTTTCGGACATTTCGATTCCTTGAAGAGCTACAGTTTCCACGGTCACTCTTTCCCCTTCAAGATTCCTGGCTTTTTCTCTTGTGGGTTCACCGGAAATTTTCCTCGGACTGCCACAAGCTACCGTCAAGACAGCGAGAACTGTCGGCAAAAACAGCTTTTTCATACCAAAAATGGTTGACG
Source organism: uncultured Bacteroidales bacterium (assembly GCA_944326385.1). GTDB lineage: Bacteria > Bacteroidota > Bacteroidia > Bacteroidales > UBA932 > Cryptobacteroides. The sequence continues at coordinate 31,913 of CALVDT010000037.1, forward strand.
GTCAGCTCCTTCCCGAATTTAAACAAAAGAAAAAGTGTGGAGCCGGTTTCGTCTATACCATTAGAAGGTTGTGGTAGAACCTTGAAGAAAATAGACGATATCCAATACCCCACACTTGAATAGATATAAGATACCTATGGCATGAGAACAGCCACGGTCCACTTGCATCTAAACAAGAAAGAGTGTTGTCCGATATGTCCTTTCTTCATTGAAAACTACCACATTCTCTAATGAGGACAGTGCGAAAACACTTTCAACAAAATGTACGCTGATCGCTCAGATCGCAAACTTACATATAAATTCGGGATTTCTACACCGGATTAATAAAAAAGTCAAGGCCGCATCTCAAATGCGACCGGAAGTTGTTAACTTTAGCCGAAAAGTCTAATTTAAAAACAAATAATATGCGAGCTTGCGGCCTTGACGTGCACAAAGATAGTGTATTTGTGTGCATAATCACAGAAGATGGAGAACTTTTTCAGGAGAAATTCGGAGTTCTGACACCGGAATTAGAGCAGATGCGAAGATATCTGCAAGATCACGGGACGACAGATGTGTGTATGGAAAGCACCAGCGTATACTGGATACCGGTATGGAATGTACTGGAAGGACACTTCAATCTCAAGTTAGTGAACCCCTACTTCATAAGGCAGCTGCCGGGCAGGAAGAGCGACATTAAGGACGCGGTGTGGATAGCGACCTGTCTGATGAAAGACCTGATCAGAGGCAGCTATGTGCCAGAGAGCATAGTCAGACAACTGCGGCAGTACAACAGGATGATCTTCGACCTGAACAAGGAGATATCTCGTAAACTTGTCAAGCTGGACGCATGCGTCCAGAGGTGCAACATCCGTCTGAGCAACTATGTCTCGACGGTGGACAGCAAGGGCTACCAGAGTGTAGTGAGAGATATCTCAGAAGGGGTCACAGACCCCGGGAAATTACTCAAGAGGGTCCACAGGCGGACAGTCAACCGTTGGGGAAGGGACACGATACTCGCATCCCTGTGCGGAGTGATAACGGAGACGGACTGCGACATCATGAGGATGTACCTGGAAGAACTGGACATAGCCAGGGCGCATCTGGCGGAATGCCAGAGGAAGATGACGCAGATGTGCAGGGAGCATTTCCCGAAACACTTTCAGAGGATACAGACGATGCCGGGAGTCGGAGAGCGTTCGGCCACAGCCATAATAGCGGAAGTCGGAGTGGACATGACCTCTTTCGAGACAGCGGCGGCTCTGGTCTCCTGGGCCGGACTGAAGCCTCGCAATGACGAGAGCGCAGGGAAAATCAAATCCCGCAGAATCACACATGGAAACAAGTACCTGCGCAAGTCGATGGTGGAATGCTCTTGGGCCGCCGCGAACACCCGGAACTGCTTCTTCAGCCGATTCAGCTATACGCAGACTGTCGTAAGACACAAGAACAGGATGAAGGTCCAGGTGGCAATAGCCAGGAAAATGCTTGTGGCAGTGTGGCACATCCTCTCCGGGGGTGTCGCATACAGGGAGTGCTTTGAGCATCAGGAGGCTGCTTAGCCTCTCGACATACCGTCCTGTGCAAGGTCATTATATTTGTGGTGTTTACAACCCGTTTCGCAAACTGACTGACGCTATGGACGGCTTAGGACACCGGTTTGGGCTCTGAAGCCCGCAGAGGAAATTTCTTTATTTTTTATTTTCATCGCGGCACTTATGGTGCCCGGGAGCCTTATGCCCCGACGGATACCAATAGGCAATGTATGGCGCTTGACCCAATCCCATTTGCTCCTTTTTTAGAGGAAATATCACTAGTGTCCCGTTAAGGAGTTGTTAAAAATTTATAATTGTTTTATTATTAGTTAATTACAAAGGTTTTTCTTGTACACGACTTGAATTGTAACTTTGGACTGGTCATTTTATCTGTCAGCCAA
>CALVDT010000038.1 GCA_944326385.1 uncultured Bacteroidales bacterium
TCCAAGCGTCTGTTCGCAGGATGCGGGACAGTTTTTGCCTGCATTCGTTTTCTCTTTGTATATGAAAAGAATTCTGATAATAGTCGTATTTATTGCTGTCCCTGTCATTCATGCGATTGCCGGAATCAAGAATTTCGATGGAGACAACTTTCTTAGAACGAACAATATAAATGCAATATGTCAGGATCTGGAAGGGTTTATATGGCTCGCTACAGAGGATGGGCTCGTGAGATATGACGGATTACCTGTAAATGAAACTGATTATCCGGTCTTGCCGGAAACCGAACCATTATCCAGGAACGTAACGGACATTCATCCGCATGAAAGCGGATTATGGACAGCCTGTGATAACGGTCTGTTCCTGTACGATTTTGCTTCCGCTTCGTTTCTTCCCTGCATGTACGTTGACGGAACACGGACCACGCGGATATCTGAGCCGATCTCATCTGTGATTGAGGTAACGGACGGGAGTATCTGTGCCCTTGGAGCTCATTCTGCGCGGCTGTACATCTCTGACAGCGGCCGGACTTTTCGGATTCCGGATTTGACAGACAGTTTCATATCCATATCCCCGTTCAGGGACAACATGTTCTTAGCTCTTGGCCATGGCGGACTGTATATAATTTCCTCTGCCGGCGAAGTGGTTACACATTATGGATTCGAATCCCACTGGATAAGGGGAACTGAGCTGAGATATAATCCGGAAGACGGTGTCCTGTATGTTGCATACGGGTTGGGATTCAAGGGAACGGCTCTTGAGATTGACGGATTGTCAGTCGAATTGTCACAACGTTATGTTCCGGAAAACCTTCTCAATGTAGCTTTCCTGAAGCAAAAGACAGTCTTCTCGATAGATGGCGGCGGACTTGAATTCGTTTCTCACGGACATGTCCGGAAGATGAATTCATACACTTCCGATCTTCCCGGAGATGTAGTGAAATCCATGATGGTAGACCGGAATAACAACCTGTGGCTCGGGATCTACAGGAGAGGGATCAGTGTCTACTCCGACAAGTTTGACAGTCCTGAATATCTCAGTCCGTCCAATTCTTCTCTCGGATACGATATAGTTACCGCCATATCTCCTGACAGCCGCTATGCCGGATACGACCGGGGGGGGGTAAAGCCGGATATGGTTTATCTCGGATATGACGGCGGCGGTCTTGGCATAATGGATCTCCGGAGCGGAGAATCCCGGGTGTTCAATACCTCTAACAGCGGAATCCCCGGAGACAACGTATTGTCAATATCCCAGGACGGAGACTGTCTCTATCTGGGGATATATACCAAAGGGCTTGTCCGTTTTTCCCTGACAGACCATACATTCGAGACTGTCAGAATGTCGGAACAGGACTTCCATAACCATGTCTGGACTATCCATGATGACGGCAGAGGCCGGATCTGGGTAGGCAGCGCATCCCTGTTCGTCTATGAGAAAAGTACGGGAAAGATTCGGGAAATCCCTGAACTTTCATATAGCAACTGCCGCAGCATCTGCCACCATGGAGACACCTTGTGGGTGGGGACAGCCTACAAGGGACTGTTCCGGATAGACATGAACACACTCAAGGTTTTTGATACTTTTTCTGTCGCTTCACGGAATCCTTTCCCTGCCGGCAACATAAACTATCTCTACCGCGACGGACACGGAAAACTGTGGCTCTCGACCTCCGACGGATTTTATTCGCTCGACAGTTCGGGGAATCTGAAGCGGTACGGAGAGGAAAACGGCCTCCGGGACGATAATGTATCTTCAATCGCAGAGGACAGTTCGGGAATCCTGTGGATGGCTGCAGGGCGGTACATATTCAGATACAATGCCGAGACGGACTCTTTCCTGAGGTACGATGTGCCTCAGGCGGATGTCGGTACGTTCACGTACAATTCCGGGGTTTCGGGTCATGGCAGAATATTTTTCGGGAGTACTTCCGGACTTGTCATTTTCGATCCGGAACGGCTGCATTATGAACAGGATTTCGACAAGGTATACTGTTTCTCGCTTGAATCCCTTTCAGGAAAAGGGAGGCATGTCTATCCTTTATACGGCAGCCGATCCTCTTCTGTCCGTATTCCGTATGACCAGAATACATTTGCAGTGACGGTGGCGGTTCCGGAATTACTGTGGAGCGGAAGTGTGGGGATGTCCTATATGATGGATGGTCTGCCCGACAGCCAGTGGCATAATGTCCCGGACAATTCCAAGATCCTGTTTACCGGACTCCAGAGCGGCAACTACACGCTGAGGCTTCGCTACACGGACAGCAACGGGGCCTGGAGAGAGTCGGACAGCCTCATGATTGCAGTCTCTCCTCCCTGGTACCGTTCCGTATGGGCTATAGCGGTGTGGATTGTCCTGTCGTTGGGTGTCCTTGCCGCCTTTGCCATCCTTTATATCAGGGAACTGTATTCCCGTCACAGGGCGCAGATAGCTGAGATAGAAAAGGATACAGAGCGTCGGCTGAATGATGCAAAGTTCAACTTCTACACAAACATGACACACGAACTGGGGACTCCGACTTTCCTGATTGCCGCACAGCTTGAGGATCTTTTGACCTCCCGGAATAAAATTATTCAGGTCCCAGTGTCGTATGTCTCGTCGATGTACCGCAGTGCCTTGAAACTTAACAACCTGATAAGCCGGGTGATGGATTTCAGGAAATATTCTCCCGAGGAGATGCGGATGCGGTCTACACGCTCGGACGTCGTGGCGTTCTGTCGCAGATTTGTGCCTGACTATGAGAGCCTGTGTGCAAGAAAGTCAATATCCTTCGTGTTCCGGCCGGCCGAAGAATCCATAATGCTGGATTATGATCCGGACAAGATAGAAATGATTCTTTCGAATCTCGTGTCCAACGCTTTCAAATATACCGGAGAGGGAGGATATGTATTGTTGCAGGTCACCGATGCTCCTGACCGCGTAGTGTTTTCCGTCAAGGATAACGGTATAGGCATAGTCGAATCCATGAGGGACAGGATATTCGAGACATTCGTAAGGACAGACAGGGCTAAAGGGGCTTCCGGAGGCGACGGGATGGGACTGTCCTTTACACGAAGCCTTGTTGAAATGCATGGCGGGAAGATTTCCGTGGAAAGCGAAGTGAACAAGGGCTCCTGCTTTACTTTCTGGATTCCGAAAACGGAAGCGGAAGAGGGATGCAGTGCCGAGGTGATTGCATCAGAATGCAATGACATACGGCAGAAGACCGTTCCTGTCAATTCGACCTCTCCATACACAGTGCTTGTGATAGACGACGAGGAGGAGATATGTAATCTGCTTGAACGGCATCTGATGGAGGAATATCGCGTCTACAAGGCATCCGACGGGAAAGAGGGACTTGCCGTTGCAGAGGAAGTCGTTCCGGATGTGGTGATATGCGATCTCATGATGCCGGTCATGGATGGACATGCTTTCCTCACCGCACTTCGGAAAAATCCGAAACTGAATTCATGCAAGGTGATTATCCTCACGGCCAAGGGGTCTGCCGATGACTATGTGCAGGCGATAGACGAGAAAGCGGACTTGTATCTGCCAAAGACTGTTTCTCTCAAGGCGATCGACAAATACATCTATGACTTCGTCGGCGGGGTGGAGCATGAAACTGCGGGTATCGGGAAAACTCAGGACAGACATCCTCTTACCAGGAATGAAAAGGCCTTCCTGAAAGAATGCAGGCAGGTGATAAAGGACAATATTGACAACCCGGATTTCAATGCGGAATTCCTTGCCGGAAAACTTTCTTTGAGTCATTCGTCATTATATAAGAAAATACGTACCCTGACAGGAATGTCCCTCATCGAGTTCATCAATGACTACAAGATTTCCGTCGCTGTAAATCTATTTAACCGCGGAGAGACCAATGTCGAGACAGTCTGCCTGAAATGCGGATTCAGGGATGTCAAGAATTTCCGAAACCTCTTCCGCAGGAAAACGGGGCTGCTTCCCAAGCAGTATGTGGATTCTCTTCGATAAAATTCCGGACGTTTACTGAAAATCCCCGTTTAATTACGAAAAATACCCTATAGAAAGGCCTGCTTTCCATTGATATTTGCCCTCGGTTAATAACACTGGACTATGATAAAAAGCAAGTCTTTTCTTTTTGTTGCCGCTTTTGCTGTCGTTTTTGCAGCAGCCACGGTTGCGGGACTGTACCTTGACAGGAAAACTTTGGAATTGCCCGAACCTGGAGAGGAATGGTTCGACACTGACGGCCGCAGGATAAATGCCCACGGGGGATGCATACTTGAGCATGACGGAACATATTACTGGTTCGGCGAGCATAAAAGCGACACCACTCATCTGGCCATGGTAGGCGTTACAGTCTATTCTTCAAAGGATCTCAACCGATGGAAATATGAAGGAGTTGCCCTGAGTGTCGATGATGCCGACTCTGACAGCGATATCAGGAAAGGATGTATCATGGAGCGCCCGAAAGTCATATATAACAGGAATACGGGCAAGTTCGTCATGTGGTTTCATTTGGAACTCAAGGGCGAGGGATATCTGTCGGCACGATCAGGAGTGGCCGTGAGCGACAATGTGACAGGACCGTACCGCTTTCTCCGTTCGGGCCGGATAAATCCCGGAATCCTTCCTGCCGATTTCACGGAAAAGGACAAGGCGCTGCTCGATACTCTTGATCCGGAGAATTTCATTGTAGAAAGCGTACATGACGATAATACGCCGCAGTGGCGGGAGGCTGTCGCATCCGGCCTGTATCTCAAGAGGGATCTGGCAGGCGGTCAGATGGCAAGGGACATGACCCTTATGGTAGATGAGGACGGAACAGTCTGGCATATCTATTCTTCCGAGGAAAATCTCACTCTCCATATTGCGGAACTTTCTGATGACTATACTTCCCACACGGGGAGATACTGGAGGATGATGCCCGGCGGTCTCAATGAAGCCCCTGCCGTGTTCAGACATAACGGAAAGTACTGGATGATAACTTCCGGCTGCACGGGATGGGCTCCCAATGCGGCAAGGCTTTTCAGTGCTGACAGTATCACCGGCCCGTGGAGGCAGCACCCGAATCCGTGCCGCGGCAAAGGTGCTGATGTGACATTCGGAGGACAGGGAACATTCGTCCTGCCCGTAGGCAGGCAATTCGTTTTCATGGCGGACATATGGAGGCCGGAATGCCATTCTGACGGAAGATACATGTGGCTGCCGATAAGTTTCGATGACGGAACACCTTATTTAGAACATCATATAATCCATTAACAACATTGTTATGAAAAGATTTATCAGTTCCATTTTTGCAGTGCTACTGGCTGCATTGGCCATCGTTTCATGCAAGAAAGACGACATCAATTCTCAAGAGCAGGAAAGCTCCGTACCTTTCAAGTCCATTACCGCGACGACAGACGGCGAGACTGTCACGGCGGTAGCTACGGCAGAAAATCATCTGGCTCTGCCGTTCGACAATGCTTCGGATTTTACTGAAGTGGAACTCACTGTCGAGCTCAATGACGGTTACACCGTGTATTTCCCGGAAGACCTGACTAAAGCAGATCTGACGGAAACTCCAGTGATTATATTCAAGGATTCCGCAGGAAAGCAGATCCGGTATTTTTTCGATATCACGACAAATGCTTTTCCTATTCTCGATGTCACGAAGATCAGCGTAGTGGACGCAGAGGGAGAAAAGATCGATGCAACTCTGTCATTGAACACAAACAGACTCGTACTCAAGTTCGATCCTGACAAGATAGACAGACGTAATGTTATTCTCTCATTCTCTGAGGGTGCTCTCCGCGAGGGTGCAGAGCCGGGCGAGAAGACCACATTCGATTTTACGGAAGGTCTCGAGCAGGAGCTTGTGATAAAATATGACGGAAAGGACAGGATTTATAATTTTGTTCTGGATGTAGCTTCCGTCATCGGAGATCCTGTCAAGATGGGTTTTCAAGATCAGACCGCACAATACGTCACTCCTGAAATGAGCCCGTATGTCAGCATCTACTATGCGGAAAAGGTATTCAACGTGCCGCAGGCAGTCATAGACAATCAATATCCTGCCGAGAATCCGAATACATGGTCAGATTATGGCAGCGACTTCAACAAGGATGACATCTTCTCTTTCCTCGGCAACTGGTCTGATGACCGCGCTACGGTGGAGCAGGCATCATGGAGTAAAGGAGAGCCGGCTACCGGCCAGTTTGCGATAGTCACGGTGGACATATCGCATGCACATGCAAAGCTGATTACCAATTCTGATTCTGATGTCGTGATGGAAGAGCAGAAGACTGCCGCCGATATAGTGGTAGGCTGCCTTAAATCAACTTATACTCCATATATGTTCTATGATAACGGTACTGTCCATTATAAAGAGAGTCAATGGGATGACTGGAAAACCAAATTCCGTTCTTCTCTCGGTATAAAGGATGGCAAGTTCGTCTTTTCAGGAGCTTTCGTCGACGGCTCGACCATAAAATCAGTTCCGTGGCAGACAGATGCAGACCATGTGAATGACCTTACGGATGGAGTCACTGACTGGGATGTGGAGCAGGCTGTATGGGGATACCCGTGGCTGGTACGCGACGGTCATAAGCTGACTTCTTCGGAGCAGGCCTGGAACGACGGCAACAGAAACAGACCGGAATCTCTCGGAAATGCCTGGCAGGGATGTTACGCAGACAAGGTATTTGCCGGCATCACGTACGACAACAAATTGGGTATAGCCGTGACCTACCGTTCAGGGTATTGGGATGCATCAGGCTATCAGCCGGGAGCTAACGGATACAGTGTCAACCAGGCTGCATGGGTTCTTGACAAGCTCGGATGGAGCGATGTGATAAATCTCAGCTCCGACCAGAATACCAAACCGGTGATATATGTCAACGGACAGGAAGTGATTTCATTGAAGAAAATAGTGGGGGAGGAGTCGGTAGAACCTAATGTAAGGTATTGTATAGCTATAGATGTGGAATAAATGGGATTAAGAACATTATATTCTTTGTTGCTGGCAGGGTGTCTCGCTTTTATAACAGGCACCCCTGCCGTCTGTGCCGGGCATAGCCTGATGCATTATTCAGCACGGCCGGACAGAAATACCTATTCCGGAACAGTGCTGGATTCCGGGACAGGAGAGCCTCTCATAGGAGCTGCAGTCATCCTGAAAGGAGCGAAGGATGTGGCTGCCATCACCGATGTGGACGGCAGATTTGAGATAACGGTGGAGTCGGGGAAAGAGGACAGGATCGTGTTCGAAGTTTCATATCTCGGTTATGTGACTACTGAATTTTCTCCGTCGGGGACCGCTAACCTGAAATTCCTGCTTTCTCCGGACATGAATGAGCTTGACGAAGTCCAGGTGGTCGCATACGGAGCCCAGAGGAAGGTGTCCGTTACCGGAGCCATTACAGCGGTGAACGGGGAACAGCTGCTGAAATCGCCGAGCGGAAGTGCGGCAGGCTCTCTTGCCGGTGCGGTCAGCGGAATCACAACGGTGCAGGCTTCGGGACAGCCCGGTGCGGAAGACCCGGTGATATATGTCCGCGGTACAGGCTCCCTTTCCGATGCCGCCTCTCGCCCGCTCATCCTTGTGGACGGTGTGGAGCGTTCGTTCTTCCAGATGGATCCGCATGAGATAGAAAGCATTACGGTTCTTAAGGATGCCTCTTCTACGGCAGTGTTCGGTGTGAGAGGTGCCAACGGCGTCATACTTGTGACTACAAAAAGGGGAGAGACCGGAAGAGCGAAGATTTCACTGACTTCCTCTTTCGGACTTACCCAGTCTCTGCGCAACCTCCGTCAGGTGGGAAGCTATGAACATGCCAGTATTTATTCCGCCGCACAGCGGTCGGACAGACCGGACATACAGGACAGCGAACTTACATTCTCTCCGTATATTACCGAACTGTTCAGGACCAATTCGGATCCTCTGATGTTCCCTTCTACCGACTGGTCAGACTATCTGTTCAAGAATCTTGCATGGCAGACCCAGCATAACATAACGGTATCGGGAGGAATGGATCGCGTGAGGTATTTCGTGTCGTTGGGCTACCTTCATCAGGACGGCATGCTGAAACGGCTTGATCTGAACTATAACCCCAACTATCTTTATGACAGGTACAACTACAGGGTGAATGTCGATGTCGACATCACCTCATCCACGGTGCTGACCCTCAATATAGGCGGAAGGGTCGGCAAGAGGAATTCCCCGAAGAACGATGATATATGGAAAAAGCTGATGTGGTGTACCCCGTATTCTTCTCCGGGACTGGTGGACGGGATGTATATTTTCGAGCCGAACAATGAGTATCTGACCATAGGTTCCGGAACCAGCGGACTCGATCTTTTCTACAACTGGGGCTATGACCAGAACACGGACAATGTCCTGAATATCGACCTCTCGCTGAACCAGAAACTCGACTTCATCACCAAGGGGCTGTCCCTGAATGTAAAGGGAGCGTATAATTCCAACTACAACGTGTATGTCTCACGCGGCCCGACAAGCGGCAACCCGAAAGTGACGCCTTTCTACAAAGGCTATTTCACCCAGCCAGGCATGGCGATAGATAACCCGATGTTCGACACCAGCATCGTGTACCGGGTCGCTAACCAGCAGATGGCCGAGCCTTTGTCCTATAGCTACAGTTCGGGACGCGGCAGGGACTGGTATCTTGAAGCAAGCCTGAACTGGAGCCGCCAGTTCGGTAACCATGAAGTCACGGCACTGTTGCTGTACAACCAGTCGAAGACCTATTATCCGTCTCAATTCATTGAAATACCGTCCTCGTATCTCGGCTACGTAGGCCGTGTCACGTATAACTGGAAACGCCGTTACATGATAGACCTTAACGCCGGCTACAACGGGTCCGAGAATTTCGCTCCGGGAAAACGTTTCGGATTATTCCCTGCGGTTTCGGCAGGATGGGTGCTCTCGGAGGAACCCTGGATGAAAGATGCCAGGTGGCTGAGTTTCCTGAAACTGCGGGCTTCATTCGGTCTTGTCGGCAATGACAAGTACAGCGGTGCTCGCTTCATGTATCTTGCGAATTCATGGAATGCGGACTATTCGCGATGGAGAGACAGCACAAGCGCCGGAGATACCGGGTCATGGCAGTTCGGAACAGACTACAATCCCATCATGCAGCACGGAGCCATCGAGAATACCGTAGGCAATCAGAGCGTCAGCTGGGAAAAGGTGCGGAAGCAGAATTACGGTATCGACCTTAAACTTTTCCGTTCCAGACTTGTTTTCAGCGCCGATGTATTCTTCGAGAACCGTTACGACATCCTTTCCACGAGGAATACCGCCCCGTCCATCACGGCCATAGACCTTCCCATGATCAATCTGGGCAAAGTCAACAATCATGGCTACGAACTTTCTCTCGGGTGGAATTCAAAAGCGGGGCAGGTGGAATATTGGGTGAACACCAACCTGTCTTTTTCCAGAAACAAGATCATCTATATGGACGAGGTGGTGCCGAACTATCCGTGGATGGCCCAAACCGGACGGAGCACGGGGCTGAACTATCTCTATACGTTCGACCGCTATCTGCGGGCAGATGATTTTGATGCCGACGGCAATCTCAAGACCGATGAAAACGGGAAACCGCTGCTTCCTGTCATGTCTCTCGGCAATCCGCAGCCTGGCGATGCTCTTTTCAAGGATCTTAACGGTGACGGCTATATCAATGATGACGACAAGACTTATATCGGATATGCGAACAGACCGGAATATGTAGCCGGCCTTATGTGCGGATTCAGATGGAAAGGCCTGGAACTGTCGATGCAGTGGACAGGGGCATGGCATGCATCGAGACTTCTGTCCTACGAATACCGTGAACCTTTCGGCTCGACGAACAGCCGCGGACTTTTAGGATTTCTCGCCGATAATTCATGGACTGTGGACAGGCAGGATGCCCGTTTCCCGAGAATTACGTTCACGAACAAGACGCATTACCTTATCGATTCGGATATATGGCTCATGGATGCTTCATATCTCAGGCTGAAGAATGTGGAATTGTCATATACCCTGTCTGTACCGGGAATGAAAAAAATCGGGCTGTCAAGCGCCAGGTTTTTCATCAACGGCTATAATCTTCTGACGCTTTGCTCGGAGCTTGCAAAACTGGATATCGATCCGGAAGGGACAACGGGCAAGGCATCCGAGACTAGTAATTATCCGAACATAAGAATTTATAACATAGGATTCAGTCTGACTTTCTGAGTATGAAAAGAAATATTGTTGCAACAATAAATGTCTGGGCATTTCTCGTATGTCTGTCTGCCGGGTGCAGCGACCTGCAGCTCGGTCCCGAATTTCTGGACAAGAGCCCGGGAGTCGATGTGACCGTAGATACGGTGTTTTCGTCAAAACTGTATGCGGAGAGAGTGTTGACATCCGCGTACGCCACGTTGCATCCCGGACTGACTGTCTATAATCCTTCATGGCCGTATTCCGCCCCGTCTGTGGATCAGACAGGCCAGCTCGACGGGCTGAACGGGGATGTCCTTGATGCACTTACCGACCTGATATCCTCGCACTGCGAGTGGGGTGGGGTATATGGCATGTATTATAACGGACAGTACAGTGCAAGTATGGAAAACGGCCGTACGTCTACGAAATTCGGTTATAATCCTGACCAGGATGCGGTATGGACCGGTATCCGCAGGGCCTTTCTCTTCATAAACAATGTGGACAGGGTTCCGGATATGACAGAAGGGGAGAAGACCGTTCGCAAGGGAGAGGCTTATATGATCATAGCCTGTCATTACCATGAACTTCTGCGGCATTTCGGAGGAGTTCCCATACTAAGGGATGCGGTCGATGTCAATGATGAACTCGGCAATGACTACAGCCGCAAGACAGTAGCGCAGGTCGGCGGCTATATCGTGGAACTTTGCGACAAGGCGGCAGGCATGCTTCCGTGGACCGTATCGGCGGCAGATGACGGCCGTTTTACAAGTGCGGCAGCCATGGCGTTGAAATGCAGGGTGCTGATGTATCTGGCCAGTCCGTTCTTCAATTCTTCCGAACCTTATATGGAAATGGGTGCTCCTCGCGGAGGCAATATTTCCAAGGTAAACTCTGATGATGTACCGGAAATGGTATGGCTCGGAGGTTATGATGCACAAAGGTGGCAGGATGTCGCGGATGCATGCGAGGCTTTCTTCGAGGAGAACGCGAAGAACGGTAATCCTTACTCTCTCGTGATGCCCACGGAAAATACTCCGGAAGGATACCGGGACGCATTCAGCCGCGGCTATGCAGATCGTCATAACGGAGAAATCCTGATATCCTCGGGCCGTCATACGCCTACCTACAGGAACATGTATCATACCGTATATTACGGATGCTCCACCGATGAGGACGGCAATACCGGCCGCGGCTTCGGAGGAGGATGCGTCACCCTGAACTTCGTGGACATGTTCCCTAATGCCGATGGAACCAGGGCTTCGTACACTGACTGGATAGATTCCCATAACCATATCGGCACATTGGATGACAATCCGTTTACCGGAAGGGATCCCCGTCTTTATGAATCCGTCATGATAGTCGGAGACAGGTTTCAGGATCGCATCGCGGAGATGTGGATCGGAGGGGAGGAGCGTGGCACGGAACAGAATCTGAGGGCGATAACCGGATTCTGTACACGCAAGTTCCTGTGGGATTACAACAGCGTGACCTGTTTCAGCAAGCCGTCCAATTTCCCGTATATGCGTCTTGCCGAACTGTATCTCATCTATGCCGAGGCATTGAATGAAACCGGGAAAAAGGGTGCAGCCATGCGGCAGTTAGACATGGTGCGGAACAGGGTCGGACTGCCTGACATTACGGATGCACTTCTCGATGAGCTGCATTCAGGCAAGACCCTTCCTGACTATCCCGACTTGATCGGGGATTCCCGCCTCAGGGAGGAAATCATCGACGAGCGCGCAAGGGAACTTTATTTCGAAGAAAGCAGGTGGCATGACATCGTACGCTGGAAAAGGGATGACATAATGCGCAAGACCTTGTACGGCATAAAGATAACCATTGCGACATCGGACAACGAAGGAAATGTCACATCGCTGAACTTCTCCGACCCGATAGCCGAAAACGACAGATATTGGAAGACGAACTGGAGCCCGAAATGGTGGCTTTCCGCTTTCCCGGCGAATGAAGTGAACAAAGGATACGGTCTGGTTCAGAATCCCGGATGGTAATTTTTCGGATATATTATGCTTCAATAATTTAACTGCTTGAAATGATAAGAATATACAATAAGACAAGTCTGACGATACTTCTGCTCCTGACAGCTGTGGCGGTATCGAAAGGGCGAGACATTCCGGACAGCACGGGAGTGCTTCATGCGGATACTGCATATATAGACTTCGGTGTCACCCGGCCGGTACGGGCCGACCTTTCATCGGCAGCAGTCTCCGTAATCGATGGAGATGACATACGCTACAGCGGGCAGTCACAGGTAATGAAAGCCCTGTACGGGCGCGTCCCCGGGCTCCTTCTTGTCCAGAACGTTTCCTCGCCGTGGCCGTCATCCGATACTCCGGACATTTACGTCCGCGGCTCCGGATCGACATCCGGGAATGCTGTTCTGGTTCTTGTGGACGGCATCAGAAGGGATCCATCTACAGTGAATGTGGATGAAGTCGACAAGGTGGTCGTGATGAAGGATGCGGCCTCGCTCGCACTTTACGGCATCAGAGGTGCCGACGGTGTGATAAACATCATCACGAAAAGGGGAGGAAAAGACAGGCTCAGGATAATGGGTGGCTATGACTTCTCCATGCAGACCCCTTTCCGTGTTCCGGAGATGGCTTCTGCAGGAGAGTATGCACAGGCTCTGAATTCAGCCCTTGCAAACGACGGGCTTGCCCCGTATTATTCGGAACATGACATTAGTGCCCTGAAGTCCGGGACATCCGCAGTGATTCCGGCAGTCGACTGGCAGAAAGAGATTCTGCGCCGCTATGGATACAACCATGACTTGTGGGTATCGTTCGATGGCAGCGGAAAGAATATGAAATATTATGTCTATGCCGACTATAACGGAAACAGAGGCCTCTTCAACAATACCGGCCGCAACGAAGGCTATTCCACGCAGTCCGTATACAATGCCTTGAAACTCCGGACAAATCTTGACCTGGATATTACTGCTACCACAAAACTGCGTGCAAATGTGCTTGGCAGCATCATGCAGCATACCCGACCGTCTGCCGGACTTGATCTTAAGAGCATGTATGATGCCCCCTCCACCGGCTTTCCGATAGAGCATGACGGAGTGTTCACTGCCACAAGGCTCTTTTCCAACCCTGTGGCTGAAATGACAGGCAAAGGATATTCCACTACATTCCAGAGAATGCTTGCCGTGGATCTTGTCCTGGAGCAGGATCTGTCCGTTATCACGGAAGGTCTTTCTGCCTATGCCAGGATAGCGTATGACAACTGTGCGGATATTGATGACAATCTGACAAAAAGCTATGCGTATTATGAAACATATCCGGTATATGCAGCTTCCGGCGATGTAGCGGGGTACAGTTACACGGAATACGGTACGGATTCGGAACTCGCGTTTTCAAGCGGGCTTGCCGCACAGTTCATGCAGACCGTGGTCCGGGCCGGACTGGACTATGACCGCACATTCGGAGACCATAATGTCAAGGCAGGCTTTTTCTTCAACAGGGACAAACTCCGCTATTCGGCGGCTAACGATGTAGCCGTACATCATGACTACACTGTCAATGCCTTGTGGACGGGCTGGAACAGGTATCAGGTGTCCGCAGTGCTGTCTGCATCAGCTTCCGCCAAGCTCCCTTCTGGAGACAAGTTCCGTCTATATCCTTCGGTGGCTGCATCTTGGATACTCTCAAACGAAAATTTCCTCCGGAATGCCCAATGTGTCGACCATCTGAAACTCAGGGCCTCATACGGGCTCTCGGGTCAGGATGAATTCCTTTCATACGACATGGACAGGCAGTTCAACGGTTCCACGGCCAAATGGTTCTCCTATAACGGAACAGGCTCCTCTGCAGGATACGGCGAAGGCGCCCTGCCGTCGGAAGGAATCACCCCTGACCTTGATCATAAATTCAATATCGGGATAGATGCCGGTTTTCTCGGACAGATAGACTTTTCTGTGGACTATTTCCGCAACCGCAGGACCCATATCCGCAATTCTCTCTCGGAAAGTACCTCTACGGTATTAGGCATCGGAGTAGGCTCGGTCTTTTCCGGAGAAGTCCTTAATCAGGGTGCGGAGGCTTCTCTCCTCTGGAAAAGGTCATCAGGTTTATTCAGCTGGCATATAGGGGCCAATGTATCTATAGCACGCAACAAAATCCTGCATTTCGAGGAAGAGAATCATCCTTATGACTATATGTTCTATACAGGGCAGCCGGTCGGCAGCTTTTACGGTCTGAAATCCGACGGCTTCTATTCCGAAAGCGATTTCGGTGCCGACGGCAAGCTCCTGTCTTCTCTTCCTGTCAATACTTTCGTTTCCGACCTCAGGCCCGGAGATGTGAAATACAAGGATCTGAACGGGGATCACAAAATAGACAATTATGATTTCACATATCAGGACAAGCCTCTTTTTCCGCAAATCTGGTACGGGATACAGCTCGGATTCAGCGTGGCGGGAGCGGGCTTCAATGCGGTCTTCTCCGGAGCGGATGACTATATCGTGGAAACTGCGCTTGCAAGCATATATCAGCCTCTGTACGGCGGAAACAAGAATGTGTCGGAACATTATCTTGAAAATTGCTGGACTGCGGAACGTCAGAGTGCAAGGTATCCGCGCCTGACCACAACCGACCATAAAGGGAATTTTCTGAGGAGCGATCTCTGGACGGAAGACGGCGGTTATTTCAAGTTGAGGGAACTGGAGATATTCTATAAGTTTCCGGTCTACCGGGTCGGAAAGATGAAGATGTCGGAAATGCGCCTTTTCGTACGTGGTACGAATGTCTTTTCCATTGACAAAGTAAAGATAATGGATCCGGAATACATCAGTACCGGATATCCTCTGTTGCGCAGCTGGACCATAGGATTCAATTTGACTTTCAATTAGCATATCGGACGACATGAAACATATCAACATACAATTTCTGCTTTTTGCTGGCGGACTGTCCGCATTGACTGCCTGCTCCGATCTGGAAATAGGGGAATCGATGTACCATTCCGAGGAATACCAGTTCAGCGATTTTTCCCGTACCAAGGAAAGCATCAACTATGTCTACTCTTTTCTTCAGGACGGGCTGTCTCCAGTCGGCGGCACCATGAGGGACTGCGCCTCCGATGATGCGGTGTACGCTTGGGCGGAAGATCCCGTAAAGACGTTCTATGACGGCAGCTGGGCTGCCAACAACACGATAGACTGTCAGTGGTCGCATTATTATGAAGGTATCCGCAGCGCAAACCGTTTCATACAAAACTGTCCCGATGATTTTCCGTTTGCCGAATACATAATCGATTACGAAAGTCTTAAACAGGAACTTCTGATGTACCCCTATGAAGCTAAGGCGCTCAGGGCATACTATCATTTTGAGTTGCTTAAAAGATACGGGAATATCGTGATATCAGACCGTACTTTCTCGCAGGATGAGGTAAATTCCCTTCGCCCTTCGGATTATCAGGATGTTACGGACTGGATTGCCGGGGAATGCGATGCCTGTGCGGAGAAACTGCCTTCCACATGGAAAGGCAGCTATTCCAACCAGCTCGGAAGGGTGACACGGGGTTTCGTGATGGCTCTGAAAGCCCGTCTGCTTCTCTATGCGGCAAGTCCTCTCCACAATCCTTCAGGAGACGTGTCCCTATGGCTCAGGGCGGCGGAAGCCGCCAAGGATGTCATAGACCTTCCGGACTATTCATTGGCGGATGAGAATGACGTGAACAATCAGGACGCCGCCGGACTTATTTTCGGATTGAACAAGGATGCCTCGAATTCATTCGAAAGGGCTAATTTCCCTGTAGGATACGAAGGCGGAAACTCCGGCGTATGTCCTTCACTCAACCTTATGGAGGCTTTCGACATGAAAGACGGTACGCCGTTTTCCTGGGAAGAACACGGAGCCGATGCACTGGATCTTACAAAGCGTGATCCGAGAATGGCCAGGACGATGATAGTGAACGGTTCGGTTTTCAAGGATGAGACCGTGGAGACCTGGTACGGGGGAAGAAACGGTCTTCCGCAGGAGGGAGCTTCACCGACGTCTTTCTATCTGCGGAAATTCCTGCAGGAGGATACTAAACTGCTGGTAGGGGACGAGACGAGTTACAGTCATCTGTATCCGCTTTTCAGACTGACTGAAATGTATCTCGATTATGCAGAAGCCCTGTTCTGCGCTACCGGGAATCCTGATTTTACCGGAACTCTCGATGGTGTACTCTATACCATGAGCCCGTCCGATGCGCTGGATGCAGTCAGGGCAAGAGTCGGAATGCCTCCGGTAGAGACCGGCTCCCCGGAAGAATTTCTCGAACGTCTGAAAAAGGAGCGCAGGGTCGAGCTTGCTTTCGAGGATCACCGCTTCTGGGATGTCAGAAGATGGAAAAGCGGCAGTGAAACGGCCGAAGTTTACGGTCTGTCGATAACGGCGGAAGGTGACGGGACTTTTACGATGGAAAAGGTGCTTGTCCGCAGCGGGGTATGGGATGAGAAGATGAACATGTATCCGGTACCTGATTCGGAACGGCGGCGTAATGCCAATCTTGTACAGAACGAAGGCTGGGATTGAATTATATAAAAGAAACCATTAGTGGACAGTAGTGTCATACAATAATTTATGAATTTCATTCTCACTTTCCTCGCCGCCATTTCCCTCGGCGGAATCTGGGACTTCAGATTTGAAGAGAATAAATCGCTCGAACAGGTCTATGACCACGACTTCACGGCAAACGACAAAATGTGCGTCCCGGGATGCTGGGACATGATGCCGGACTACTACCTCAAGCGCGGAACAGCCCTCTATCGCCGGACTTTCACGGTCGAAAAGGACTTCAAGGATGCC